>NZ_JBEXUE010000617.1:0-5078 GCF_040614275.1 Streptosporangium sp. NPDC006013 | reverse complement strand
CTCACCCCGCAACTGCTCAATCTCCCCCAGGTCCACGAGAGCAGCATGCCGAACCCAACACCCAAGATCAAATCAACCTAACGAAGTACTACTAGGTCGGCTGCCTCCACGACGGTCAGTCCCGTTCTCGCCTGCTGATCAGGGAGTGCGTCCTGGCACAAGTGGTCTCCAAGAGAGTGCGCCCACCCTGAGGGCATGTACAACACACTCGGGCTCTGAAGCATGACCGACGAAGCCAAGCCCGGCAAAGAGACATGGTGGCCGACCGAAGGGGCATGGTGGCGTATCCCGCTGGCCGCGCTGGTCGGCGTCGTGATTCCGCTCTTCCTGGTGGCGAACTTGATCGTGGTCGTGGTGAAGGCGTCCCAGCCGTGCGTGTCACCACCCGAGGGCACCTGGCCGCCGACCGCCGCCCGCACCGAGACCCGCATCGATTTCCCGCTCACCGCGGCGGACATGCCCCGTACCTTCCCCCTCCCGGACGAGGAGTCCTTCATCCTCGTCGCGGCCTACCAGACGCCCGGTGAGAAAAAGGTCCAGGTGTGGCGGCGCTACCCAGAACACACAGACCCGGACGCCTCGCTCGACGAGGAACTGCAGCAGTCCGCCTTCACGACGGTCAGGAGTAGGTCCGGCACCAGGACCGCCGATGCCTGCGCCGAGGGAATCGTGGCGATGCCGACCGCCCCGCTCGGTGGCGCGGCGGCCTGCTACCTGTCCCAGTTCAGCGACGCGAAGACCCACATCTACAAGCCGGGGGCGGTGTGTCTTTTCTTCGACCGGTGGTCCGGGGCGAAACTGGAGGGGCCGGACATGACCGTGAGCGAGCTGGCCGAGCTGATGTCCCGCCTGCGACCCGCCATCCAGGTCCCGCGCACCCCGTGACCGCTACGGCAGTTCCCCGGCGAGCAGGCTCCCGGCCTTGGTTTGCGGGCCGGTGGCCACGTCCAGCAGGGCGACCTCCTCACCGCCACCCAGTTTCACCGCCGACGGCGCGGCCGGCTGCCCCACGAACAGCCCGGCCGGATCGTCCAGGACACGCGTGGTCCACCAGGCTGCTCCTGCCGTCGCCGATCCCGAGAAAGGGAGAAGACATCGGAGGCGGGCCAGCCGCCTCTGACCTGCGATGTCCCCTCAACAGGCCGGGTGGGTCAGGCTGAGCCGTCTTGTGCGAACGCAGATCGGGAACTACTTAGTTGGATCTGTGGCCGAAACCACAAATGCCCCTCTCGCAGGCGCCGGCCCCGTGCACCGGTCTCAGGGGGTTCGGGGGCGGATCAGGGCGATACCTGATGGAGCACGGCAGCCGCCTCCGACAGGCTGAAGATCATGAGTGATCAAGCGGTCCTCCTTGACGGAGTGACCAGGACATATGGCAAAGGCGCCACCGAGGTGGTCGCGCTTCGCCAGGTCAGCGTCGAATTTCCACGCGGCAGCTTCACCGCCGTCATGGGCCCCTCGGGTTCGGGGAAGAGCACGCTGCTGCAGTGCGCGTCGGGGCTGGACCGGCCGCAGTCGGGCGCCGTCCGTATCGCCGGGCAGGACATCACCCGCCTGCAGGAGAGGGAGCTGGCCGTACTCCGCCGCGACGGGATCGGAGTCATCTTCCAGGCGTTCAACCTGGTCCCGTCATTGACCGCCTGGCAGAACGTGATCCTGCCGAGCAAGCTGGCCAGACGACGGCCCGACCCGGCACGCGTGCGTGAACTACTGCACCGGGTCGGCCTCGCAGGGCGAGAGGGGCACCGGCCGGCGCAGCTTTCCGGCGGCCAGCAGCAGCGGGTGGCGATCGCCCGCGCGCTGCTCGGCAGGCCGGAGGTGCTGTTCGCCGACGAGCCGACGGGTGCGCTCGACCGGAGCACCGGACATGAAGTGCTGGCGCTGCTACGCGAGGCGGTTGATGAGTTCGGTCAGACGGTGGTGATGGTCACACATGATCCCGAGGCGGCGACCCGGGCGGACAGCGTGCTTTTTCTGACCGACGGCCGCATCGTGGACGTCCTGGACAGACCGTCGGTCGACCAGATCGGCATGCGGCTGGGCGGCCGTCGATGACACTCGTACTCGCCTGGAACAACGTGCGGACCAATCCGACAGGATTCGCCGCGTCGTTCGCGGCCGTGCTCATGGCTGTGATGCTCGTCAGCTCCAGCGGCCTGCTGGTCACGAGCGCGAACGCGGACGCCGAGCTGAACGGGATCATGGGGCTGCTGGTCCTGTCCGCGCTGGTGTCGGGGTTCGTGTCGGTCTTCGTGGTTTCCGGGATGTTGGGCCTGCACGTGCTGCGGCAGCGCCGGACCTGGGGCCTGCTGCGGTCGGTCGGCATGACGCCGCGGCAGGTGCGCCGGCTGGTCATGGCGGAGGCGCTGGTGGTGGCCGTGCTGGCGAGTACGGCGGGCTGCGCGCTGGCCGTACCGTACGCCGGGGTGGTGGCGGCGTTCATGCGAGCGGTCGGCCTGACGCCTGCAGGTATCCCGGTGGAGGTCACATCGGGGCCGTTCGTCCTGGCGCTGGTGGTCGGGCTGGTGGTGACGCTGCTGGCCGCGTGGAGCGCGGCGCGCAAAGCGGTGCGCGCGGGGCCGTTGGAGGTGTTGCGCGAGAGCGCGATGCAGCAGCGGCTCATGCCCTGGCCCAGGGCGGTTGCCGGAGTGGTGGCGCTGGCCGGAGGGGTCGTGCTGTTGTCCCTGGTCCCGCAGGTGAAGGCCATGGCCGCGGTGCCGACCGGGCTGGGGGCGACGATGGTGCTCTGCGTGGGCGCGTCGGCGCTGGGTCCGGTCCTGCTGCGAGGGATGGGCTGGATACTCGGGGCACCGGCGGCTTGGCTCGATCCGGGCGCGGGAACGCTGGCGAGGGCCTCCCTGATCACGCAGCCGCGCCGGGCGATGTCGGCCGCGTCTCCGGTGATGCTGACCGTGGCGCTCGCATGCACCTTCTTGTTCGCCGTGTCGACCTCCGACGTGGCGGCGGGCGTGACACGGACCGGGCCGTCGGTGTGGGCCGCTCCCGTACTGGTGGGGTCAGCGGTGGCCTACACCGTGATCTCGGTGCTGAACGCGATGGCCATGTCGATGGCAGAGCGCACGGAGGAGATCCGGCTGCTACGTTCCGTGGGAACGAAGCCGGGTCAGCTCGCCAGGGCGGTGTGCTGGGAATCGCTGATCGTGACATGCGCGGGGGCGCTGCTCGGAACGGGAATCGCCGCCGCGTCGCTGGCCGCGCTGGGTAAGGCGGCGACGGGAGAGTTGTGGTTCGCCTACTCGATGCCGCAGTACCTGGGGCTGGTGACGGTCTGCGCTGTGAGTGGCCTGATCGGAGGACTGGCCTCCACCCGGAAGGCACGGCACGGGCCGCTGATCTCCTAGACGAGTGGCTCCGATGTGGTCCGTGGTTCGGTCACGGTGCAGCTTCGAGTTGCTTCTTGACCGCCGCTACCCGGTCCGGCAGCATGCCCGGAGCGATCGGCACGCACTCGTAGCCGAGTGAGATGTAGGTGTCCTGGTGGACCCGCTCGAATCGCAGCGACTCCTCGAAGGTGATCAATCGCGCCTCGGTCGGTGTGATGAACCCGAGGTTACGGCTTCGTCCACGGCTTGGGTTCACCCCGGGCCTGGTGCAGGGCGATGACATCTGTCGCCGCCTCCTCGACGACGGTGTGGCCGTCACACTCCAGCCAACGCAGGATCGCCGTCTTCCCGGCCCCAGGGGTGCCGGTCAGGATGTAGCGCTTCATCAATCGCCCCCGGCTGCAAGCTGCATCTGGCGGTGGATGCCTGCTGCCGGGTGCCAGCCGTGTGGAGCGGGCGATCGCGCGGCTCAAGCGCTACCGCGCACTCGCCTCCCGCTACGCCGAACGCGCCCACATCTACCGCTCCCAGATCCTGCTCATCGCCACCTTGGACTGGCTCTCACGATCCGCAGGACAGGCCCTAGCAGGGCGGGCCCAGGGCGCGAAAAGGTGCTCCATCTGCGCAGTCGGGGTTATTTATCCGATATTTTCTTTTCGATCACGTACATACTCGATCACGGGGGATCGATACCAGTGCGCAGAATGCTGCTGATTGTGGCTCTCGTCTTAAGCCTGTCCGGTTGTGGTGTGGTCTACCGGCTGGTCGCCAAGCCCGCCGATGCGCCCACGCCGACTCCGGCCACGTCGCAGGCCACCTCACCTCCTCCATCGGCCGCTCCCACCCCCTCCGCGACCAAGGCGGGGCTGACCATCCCCCAGGCCAGGCAGGCCGTGCGGGCGTGGGTGAACAAGTACAACGCGACGCTCAAGAAGCGCAAGTGGTGGCAGAAGGACGCCCTGCTGGACGCGTTGTTCGTCGAGGCGGCGCTGCACGAGGGCGTGCTCGAAGCCAACCACGAGACCTTCGGCACGAAACCGGGGCACAAGCCGATCAACCTGACCGGCACCCCGACGATCTACCTGGTCAGGCCGGAGCAGCAGCCGTCGACAGCTGACTGGTTCATCGCGCAGGCGACCTACAAGGACACCAAGGGGTATGCCCGCCCGCACGTGCTCGCGTTCTACCGCTCCGCCGGGCAGTCCTTCAGGCTGGCCGTCGCGACCCCGATTCACTGGGGCCAGCGGATGCCCAGGCCGCGGCTCGACGCCGACGGCTACATCACCGACATGGACAACACCGTGGCGCGCGCCGTGGCCAAGGAGTACCAGAACTTCTGGAACAACGAGAAGAAGGAGGGCGCCTCCGGCTACCGCCTGGCCAAGAACAGCTTCAGCCGCAAGGCGTTCCCCGCGGTGTACAAGGGCTTGTACGCCTCGTTCGCCGGCCACGGTTCGATCTTCGGCTTCCGTACGGCGAACGACGGCATGTTCTTCCTGTTCGGCATGGTCAATAACGACAAGAGCCTCAACCAGGTGCTGAGCGAGGCGTTGCTGGTGCCCAAGGGCAGCAAGACCATCCAGGAACTCGGCGCCAACTGGTTCTCCTAGAGAGCCGGAGCATCGCGAGATTCTTACGGCCGGCCTCCGGGGAGGATCGGACCGGATTTTGGCGGTAGGGCTGAAGCGGTGATGATCTACTGGGTCAGCGGGTCGGCCACAACTTCACGCTGTG
>NZ_JBEXUE010000616.1:0-5084 GCF_040614275.1 Streptosporangium sp. NPDC006013 | reverse complement strand
GATGGCTCGACATCGGCCCCTGCCGGAGAACACGAATGGAGATTCGGCGTCGTGAGTGAACGTGGTTCGGCGGGGGACGGCGTCTCCGGTGCAGACCGTCATGTCCTGGGGGACATTGCCCGTGCGACATTGCATCGCATAGCGGGTGACAAGGACTCGATATCCGGTACCGGGTCCGACGGCATCCCAGGTTGGGATCTCCACGTCGACTCGCCCTGGACGTACGTGACCCCGGCCGACGCGACCACGCAGGCGCAGGGCTGGAAGCTGCATGTGGCGGCGACGCCGTTGTCGGCTTCGGTGGTGCTGGCGCGCGCGGTGCGGGTGCTGGGGCGCCGCCGTTGCCCCTTCAAGTACGCCACCGACTTCGACGAGCTGGGCCGGCTCGTGGCACGCAACCAGGACCGGGGGTCGGTGGGCAAGTTCATCACGGTCTACCCGCCCGACGACGCGAGCGCGGTGGAGATCGCGGAGGAACTGCACGAGGCCACCTACGGCCTGCCGGGCGCGCCGATCCTCTCCGACCGGATCTACCGGCCGGGCAGCCTGGTGTACTACCGCTTCGGGGTGTTCTCGGCGCCCAGTGTGCTCGACAACGACGGCTCCTACGCCTCGCGACTCACCGCGCCCGACGGCACTCAGGAGACCGACGAGCGCAGAGCGTGGTACTCCCCGCCGGCGTGGGTGACCTGCCCGTTCGACTCGGGTCGCACTCCGGCCAGGACCACCGCACCGGAGGCGGTCCTGCTGGCCGACCGGTTCGTGGTGCGCGAGGCCATCCGGCACGGCGCCAAGGGCGGGGTGTTCCTGGCGGAGGACCGCACGGACGGCGGTCAGGCGGTGATCAAGCAGGCGCGTCCCCACCTGAGCGCCGGGCTCGACGGAACCGATGATCGGGACCGGATGCGCCATGAGGCGCGCATGCTGGAGATCTTCGGGCCGCTGGGCGTCACGGCGCGCAAGGTGCTCCTCTTCGAACAGAACGACAACCTGTTCCTGGCGCAGGAACACATCGCGGGCACCCCGCTGAACAACTGGGAGGCCGCTCAGCACGACCGGCCCGGCGTCGTGCTGGGCGTCCTGCGCCGCCTGGCCGCGCTGGTCGCCGTCGTGCACGAACAGGGCCATGTGCTGCGCGACCTGACGCCCAACAACATCATGGTGACCGAGGACGGCGACTGCCGCCTGATCGACCTGGAGATGACCGTCGTGCCCGGCGCGCCGGTCGGGCGCGCGTTCACTCCCGGTTACGCACCGCCCGAGCAGGTGAACTCCGCCCTGTACGCTCCCGCGCTCGGCGTGGAGGCCGACCTGTACGCGCTCGGGGCGACGACGTTGTTCACGGCCACCTCCTGCCAGCCGCCTTACCTGCGGGACCGGCCCACCGACGCGCGGTCCTGGGACGAGCGGGTGGAGACGGTGGTGCGGGTGGCGGCTGCGGACGACCCGCTGGCCACCGCGCTGTCCCCGCTGATCCTGGGCCTGATGCGCGAGGATCCCGCGCAGCGCTGGGACCTGCCGCGGGTGCGGGAGTTCCTGGACGACGTGGACGTCGCCGCCCTGGGATCCGCCACCCGGACCGCCGGTTTCCGGCTGGGCGCGGCCGAGCAGGACCGCCTGCTCCACGACGGGCTCGCCTACACGTTGCGCACCATGTCGCCCGGCACCGGCGAGCAGCCGGTCGCCCGCCTGTGGCCCAACTGGGGCTTCGGCCTGACCGCCGACCCGTGCGCCGTCCAGTACGGCTCCGCCGGGGTGATCGCTCTGTGGGCCGCCGTGCTGGACCCCGCTCGGGCGGACGACGCGCTGCCGCCGGACACCCGGGCCAGCCTGACCGTCGCCCTGCGGGAAGCGGCGGACTGGACGGTGCGGCGGCTGGCGCGCGAACAGCGGCCCTCCCCAGGCCTGTACTTCGGCCGGGCGGGCATCGCCGTGGCCCTGCACGACGCCGGCCGCGCGCTCGACAGGGAGAGCCTGCGCACCGCCGGCGTGGAGCTGGGGCTGGACCTGCCGGTCACCTGGCCCAACCCGGACATCTGCCATGGCGCGGCCGGGACGGGGACGGCCCTGCTGCACCTGTGGCGCGCCACCGGCGACCCGCGGTTCCGGGACCTGGCGGACGCCTGCGCCGACGGCCTGCTCAAGGCGGCGCAACGGACCCCTGATGGTGTGCTGTGGCCCATCCCCAGGGACTTCGGTTCCGCGCTGGCGGGTACGGAGCACTACGGCTTCGCGCACGGCATCGCCGGGGTCGGCGCGTATCTGCTGGCCGCCGGGGTCGCGCTCGACCGGGACGACTGCCTGGAGGCCGCCCTGCTCGCCGGGGAGACCCTGCTCGGCGCGGCCGAGTACCGCGGGGAGAGCGCCTGGTGGGCCGAGGGCCCGGGTGGCGGGACGAAGCTGCCGCACTGGTGCAACGGCTCCTCCGGCGTCGGCACCTACCTGGTGCGCCTGTACGCGGCGACCGGGGACCAGCGCTTCCGGGACGCCGCCCACGCGGCCGCGCTGGCCGTCCACGGCAGCCGGCTGACCTCGGGGACGGCCGCGTGTCACGGAATCGCCGGCGACGGGCAGTTCCTGCTGGACATGGCCGACCTGCTCGGCGAGCGCGCCTATCACGACCAGGCGGAGGAACTGGCGGCGTCCTTGTGGGCGCGCGCCGTCCTGCGCGACGGGCTCATGGTGGTGCCCGACGAGCTCTCCGGTGAGGACATCTCCGTCGCCTGGAACACCGGGCTGGCCGGGGTGCTGGACTTCCTGCACCGGCTGCGACACGGCGGTCCGCGCCGGTGGATGGCCGAGACGGGCGCCGAGGCATGGACGCGCGGCGGCAAGGTGTGATGATCTCCGACACGATGAGCCCGGCCGCCACGGTGACCGGCGGGCGGCAGCGGTCGTTCGTCCACCGGCTGAACTTCCGCTTCTCCCCCGGCGGAAGGTACGCCGCCTGCCTGGCCGCCGACGACCGCGACCCCGCGATGTACCCGGAACTGTGGGACCTCACCGGCCCCGAGCCCCGGCCCCGGGCGGTACGCACCCGAGACGGCGAGAGCGCGGCGAGCGTGCCGCTGCCCGCGGACGACGGCGACCTGCTGCTGTGCCGGTCCGGAGCCTACGGCTCGCGGCTCACCTTCGCCGCGTCCCGTGCCGAGGGCGGGCGACCGGTCGAGGAGGTCGAGCTGATCGCCGTCCGAAGAGGCGGTCTGCGGCTCCTCCCCGGTCCGGCGCGGACCCCCGCTCTGGTGCTGGAGATGGACGGGGACGGGGGCACCACGGTGTGGCGCCTGCCCGGCGGGGCCGTGCCGCCGGAACAGATCACCCGGGTACCACACTCGATCGGCGGAGCGGTCTGGCTCGACGAGCGCGGGCACGCCCTCGCGCTGGCCACCGGCGAGCCGGGGACGGGCACCGTGGTCCTGGATCTGACGCGCGGCACCATCACGTCCCTCGGCCTGCCCGCCGGCGAGCACCTGCTGCTGGCCGCGCCCCGCGGCGGGGTGCTGCTGACCGCCGCGCCGCACGGTGGCGGCTACCGGCTCGGCGTGCGCCGCCTCGACGACCCGGCGCCGACGGCCTTCCCCGATCGGCTGAACGCCGTCGAGGGCAGCGTGGCCCCGCTGGCGCTGGACCCCACCGGGCGGCTCCTGGCCCTGTCGGTCACCCGCCGCGCCCGCTCCCACCTGCTGGTCCATGATCTGACGGCGGACGCCCCCGAGGAGATCGAGCTGCCGCCCGGTGCCCTGCATCCGACGGCCCACTGGTCCGACGCCGGCCTGCATCTGGTGCACAGCGCCGCCGACCGTCCGACGGGCGTCATCACGATTCCGGACCCGTCCCGGCCGCGCGTCCTGGCCGCGACCGGCGAACACTGGTCCGGGTGGGCCTCGCCGCGGGCGCGGGAGTATCCGGCGCCGGCGGGCAGCACGGAGGCCGTCGTGTACGGCGATCCGGCCGGCGCCCCGCGCCTGGTGGTGGCGCTGCACGGCGGCCCCGAGGCCGCGTGGCAGCTCGACTTCGACCCGCTGTTCCAGCGCCTCGCCGCCGAGGAGATCGCGGTGGTGGCGCCCAACCAGCGGGGCAGCACCGGCTACGGCGCGGCCCACCGCGACTCCATCCACGGCGCCTGGGGCGGTCCCGACCTGGCCGACATCCTGCACCTGGGCCGCCGGCTGGCGGCCGAGCGCGGCCCGGGCCGGCCGCGGCCCATGCTCTACGGCGCGAGCTATGGCGCGTACCTGGCGCTGCTGGCCGCGGCGGCGGAGCCGGATCTGTGGGAGCGGGCCGTGGTCGTCGCGCCGTTCCTGTCCGGCCGACTGCTCTACGAGGACGGGCCGATCTCGGTTCGCAACCTGATCGACCGGCTGGGCGGGCGCGAGGAGATCCACGATGACGACCTCGGGCCGCGCGATCTGCTCCGGCTGGCCGACCGCATCCGGTTGCCGCTGCTCATCGTGCACGGCGAGGATGACCCGATCATCCCGGTCGGCCACTCCCGCCGCCTGCACGAGCGGCTGCGGCGAACCCGCCACCCCGACGCCGCGCCGGTGACCTATCTGGAGGTTCCCGGCGCGGGCCACGACCCGCTGTCCGACATCGGCGGGCATGCCACCGGGAAGCGCGTGCTCGGCTTCCTGCGCAACGAGCAGGACCGCGCCGGCTGAGGCGCGGGCCGCCGGACCGGTTCCCCGGGACGTGCGTTTCGGTCCGTGCCCTTCCGCGAGCCGGGCCGGTACCCAAGCCGCCTCGATCCGGCGGCGTGAAAGAAGAAAGGAAAACCGATGGAACTCGACATCACCACTCTTGACCTGCTCCCGGCCGCCCAGGAGTCCAGGCTGTATCCCTGCGGGTGCACCTGCACGCTGCCGAGCTTCATAACCGGTGTCGTGGCCCGCTAATGCCGGACCAAGCCTCGGATTCCCACGCCGGGCAGGTGACGCGGCGGGATGGTGATCGCCTCCTCGCCGCCACGGCGCGCGGCCTCTGGGCGCCCCTGGCGGTGACCGCGGCGGCCGTCGCCCTGTCGACGGCCGCCGCCCTGGCCCTGCCCGCCGCGCTGGCCACCGCCGTGGACGGCGTGGTGTCCG
>NZ_JBEXUE010000615.1:0-5087 GCF_040614275.1 Streptosporangium sp. NPDC006013 | reverse complement strand
GCCCGAGAGCGGGCAAGAAAATCGTCAGCCAGGCGAAGAAGATGACGAAGAAGGTGTGTGACCTGCCCGGGGTGTGCGGGTAAGTCGCCCGTTTCGGGAAAAGACCCATGTACTCCTCGCCGGTGTCGAGCAGTACCGGCAGGGGGCGCCGTATGCCGCCGGGTGGCCCATGAGCCACCCGAGTCGACGGGCACGGCGCCCGGAATCGCCGTGGCCCCTCAGCCGCGGCGGCCACGGGCATGGCCGACGGCCTGGACCTTTGACGGGCCATGCGGGTGTGGTCAGGCGTGGCGGCTGACGACGGCGTACTGGACGTCGTGGAAGAAGTTCAGGAACTCCCGGAGAGACAGGGTGAACAGCCCGGTGTTCTGTTCGAAGGGGAGGTTCCCGTCCAGGTCGGGGGAGCCTCGGTGGTGCGGGTTGCGCAGGGTGACGGTCGACTTCTGGAGGTCGAGAGCGGCGACCGCTTTGACGAGTGACGCCGCGTTCGTCAGCGCGGTGCCCAGCGCGGGGTTGGTCACGTAGTCGGGGGTCGGCGAGTCTCCCGCTAGCACCAGGCGGACCCCGCTGATCGCGTACTCGTGGCGGGCGAAGATGTAGGGGCACGGGCCATGCTCGGCCATCGGCTCCGCCAGTGACGCGAGCAGCCTGACGACCCTGTCCGCCCAGAGGTCCTTCGGCCGGAGCGGCCGCAGAGCCTTCGTGACCTGCGCGCACGCGTCCTGGAATACGGCGTCCTTCCCCAGAGTCGCGATGGTGTCACGTTCCTCGTCGAGCACGGGCCGCAGCTTCTTCCCGATCTCGGCGAAGTACTGTGCCAACGGGCCCTCGTACCGCTCTCCCAGCACGATCAGCTCCGCACCGACCTTTCGCCAGCTCACCGAGGCGGTCGGCACCGCGATGCACGGCGAGTTCCCCGCCGTCTGATCGGCCACCATGAGCAGCATGTTGAACAGCTCGCCGGTCACCGGGTCGAGCCGCTCCGGGCGCTCGACGACCGCCTTGCCCAACGGTTCCACCTTCACGCCGCGGCTGTAGCGGAGCCGGTGACCGTACAGGCAGGCGAAAAGTACCTCGGAGAACTGCATGCCTTCGCGGATCAGGCGATAGCCGTCCTCCTCCGGGGCGTCCTCGGTGGGAGCGTCGGTGAAGTAGAGGCCGTAGGCGGCGACGAAGGCGGCGAACGCCCTCTCCATGATCGGCACCCAGATGGCCGTCGTCACCGGGAACGCCTCTTCCAGGTACACGTCGCCCCCCAGGGTCCTGCGGCGCCGCACCACGGAGTTCCCGCATATGGCCCTGGCTCGGGCCCCCAGCAGGATGTTTTTCGCACCCAAGGTCGTGCTCTGCGCGAAGAGCGGCTCGACCTCGACGAGCTGCGGCAGCCGGAACGATCGATCCATGAAGGAGATCGTCCGAGTGAGCGTGACCAGGAAGGCCGACTCGCTCTTCCTGATCATCCGCTTCAGCTGATCGGGGTCGTGGTCGGCGATGGACGCGAGCAGGGACAGGAAGTAGCAGTCGCCAAGGCTTCCCTGGCACACGTCGTCGCCACTCGGCCCGCCTCCGAGGTACAGCTTCTCCTTCTCCTGGGTCAGGCTTACCACCTTCGGCAGCTTCTCATCGGGGACTTCCGCCGGCTTGTCGAGGACCACGTCGTTGGAGTGGACGGTGAGCCCTTTGGCGACACGGGGCTCGGGCAGCTCGACCATGAAACCGTTCTGCGTGGAGAAGAGGTTCGGCCCGTGCAGGTGCAGCTTCGCGTACGCCGCCTTCGCCTGCATCTCGTCTGTCAGGAAGGTCCCCGGGCGCAGCGTCGCCGTGTCGAGCGCCACCCGGAGGGTGATGGACAGCTCACTGTGTTCCGCCTCAGCGCTGTCGAAGTCCGCCGCCCCGTCCGCGTACACCTCGATCAGATCGGTGAGCGCCTCGGCGAGCTCGGGGGGAATGCATTTGAACGCCGCCTCGCGCTCCTTTCCCGTGCGGCCGGCCCACAGCCGCAACATGGTCGGCCACCGTCCTGCGCTGTCCTCGGTGGCGAAGTGCAGAGCGGCCTGCTCGGCCACCTTCCGTACGGCGCTGACCTTCAGCAGGAGACCCGACAACCGGTCGAGGTGTTTCTCCAGTCGCCCCTTCAGCATCGCCCGGCCGGGAACGGCGTCGGTCAGGCCCGTGATGGCGGACTGCACCGCCTCGCAGTGGGCGGCGAACTCCGGCACGCTCGTGACGTCCTGGATCGACGGCGCGGATCCGACGGTGACGAGTGCCTCGACCTGGGCCGCGTCGGCGTCGGAGACCACCGCCGCGGCGTCCACCCAGCCGGTCTCGCTGCCGATCGTGATCCGGACGTTTCCGTTTTCCAGCTTAAAAGGCATGTCGGCGAAGGCGAAGACCATCCCGACAGGGAGAATTTTGGGCGTTTTACTACCATCAGGGGTAAATCTAGACTCGCTGATGAATGTTCCGTTCACAGGTCACTCCGGGGCGTATTTCCGGTCGAGTCGGCAGATCCTTTCACTTGGCCTGTATACGGTCAATGAATGGATACATCTTTGTGACTCCGGGCAACCATGTGAACAGGGTCGGCCGATTCGGCGGGCGTCACGCTGACGACGACCGATGCGGTGGTGGCCGCCGCCAGTCCGGAACGCGCTCCGTCTTGAGAATCCTTTGTTCCAAAAACAAGTGCTCCGATGGCGAATGAACCGACGATCCGTCGCATGCGGACAAGGTAGCTCCGCCAGCCGCTCCTTGTACGCCACCGCGTCGCTCGGTCGATCCAGACCGTACGGAGACCGGCCGCCGGTTGTCGGCAATCGGATGGTCGCCGACCGTCCCCTCGGGCGCAAGGGTCATGCCGCAGCGCTGGGCCGCGACCTCGAACAGCCCGATGCCGGGCTTACGGATGCCATCGACCCCTGATAACGCGTAGGCGTCGACGACGATGCCGCCCCAAGGTACACCGCAGGCTCCACCCCGGCTTAGCCAGAGTGGTTGGCGCCGCCACCCTCGTCTCCGTGCTGCGCGCGTAGGGCTGCGGGGACCGGTTTCTCAGGGAGTTCTCAGGCGGAGCTTGTAGAACTTTCAACTGAGATTTATGAGTATGGGGCAATGGAGCGCGTGCCGCAGCAGGCCGATGCGGCCGACGCTCAGGGAGCCGCGGCCGGGAGGGCTCGGCGGTTTGTCGTCGGGGGCTGCGCACTTGTCGTCGTGGCGGTGCTGGCGTACTGGCTGGGAAGTGTCGCTGGGAACGGCGAAGGGGCCGCGCCCGTGCCGAGCGCGACGCCGACGCCCAGCGTGACGCTCACGGTGGCCGATGTCTTCAAGAGGGTCGGGCCGTCGGTGGTGGTCATCCAGGCCGGGAAGGCGCTCGGAACCGGGGTGATCGCGGCCGAGGACGGGACGATTCTGACCGCGCACCACGTCGTCAAAGGCACGAAGGACGTCAACCTGACGTTCGCCGACGGCACCAAGGCGAAGGCCGTCGTGGTGTCGTCGAATCCCAAGCGCGACGTCGCGACCCTCAGGCCCGCGAAGCTGCCGGAGATCGTCGTCCCGGCGACGCTCGGCGGCGCCGTGGCCGTGGGCGCACCCGTCGTGGCGATCGGCAATCCGCTGGGCCTGACCTACAGCGTCTCCACCGGCGTCGTGTCGGGCCTGAACCGGTCCGCCAAAGACGGCGACCTGAGCGGGCTCATTCAGTTCGACGCCTCCGTCAACCCGGGCAGCTCCGGCGGTCCCCTCCTGGACGCTCGCGGCCTGGTCATCGGGATCGTCGTCTCGATCGCCGACCCGGGAGGAGACGAGGCGTTCGCCGGTATCGCGTTCGCGGTGCCGATCGGCGTGGCCCTGGGCGGCGGCGAAGGCGACGGCCCGCCGGGCGGGCCCGAGATCTGATCGAAGCCTCAAAAGAAGGAAGACCATGACCTCGACCAAGTCCCCCGAGTCGGCCCATCCGCTCGAACATGTGCTGTTCGAGGTCAAACGCGTGATCGTCGGGCAGGACGTGCTGCTGGAGCGCATGGCCGTCGCGCTGATCGCCGGCGGCCACCTGCTCGTCGAGGGCGTGCCGGGCCTGGCCAAGACGCTCGCGGTGCGGTCGCTGGCCGCCGCGATCGCCGGGAGTTTTCAGCGCGTCCAGTTCACCCCCGACCTGGTGCCCGCCGACCTCGTGGGCACGCGGGTCTACCACCAGCACTCCGGGGAGTTCCGAACCGAGCTCGGCCCGGTGTTCGCGAACCTGCTGCTGGCCGACGAGATCAACCGTGCCCCCGCCAAGGTGCAGAGCGCCCTGCTGGAAGTGATGCAGGAACATCAGGTGACGATCGGCCGCGAGACGTTCCGGGTGCCCGAGCCGTTCCTGGTCATGGCGACGGAGAACCCGATCGAGTCGGAGGGCACCTACCCGCTGCCGGAAGCGCAGGTCGACCGTTTCATGATGAAGGTGGTCGTCGACTATCCGACGCGGGCGGAAGAGCAGGCGATCGTCGACCGGGCGCTGCGTCCGCCCGAGCCGCCGCAGCCGATGGTGACGGCCGAGGACCTGATCGCGATGCGGGCCCGCGCTCGGCAGGTGTACGTCGATCCGGCGATCGTCGACTACGCGGTACGGCTGGTCTCCGTGACGCGTTCTCCCGCGATGGCCGGGCTCGGCGAGCTGGAACGGTATGTCACCTACGGGGCGAGCCCACGGGCGTCCATCGCGCTCGTCACGGGCGCCCGGGCACTGGCGTTCCTGCGCGGCCGCGACTACGCCCTGCCGCACGACCTGTCCGAGCTCGCACTCGACGTGCTGCGCCACCGCCTCGTGCTGTCCTACGAGGCCCTCGCGGACGACGTCGACGCCGACACGATCATCACCAGGGTGCTCGGGGCCGTCCGGGCGCCCGACGTCGTCCTGCAGAACCGCTGAGCCATGGCCACCGCCCCCGAGAGGCTCCTGCTCCGCCTGGAGTGGAAGGTCGTCCGCAGGCTCGACGGCCGGCTCCAGGGCGCCCACCGCACCGCGCACCGCGGCTCCGGGATCGACTTCACCGGCTTGCGCGCCTACAGCGACGGCGACGACGCCCGGCACATCGACTGGAACG
>NZ_JBEXUE010000614.1:0-5090 GCF_040614275.1 Streptosporangium sp. NPDC006013 | reverse complement strand
GTGGCGCTGGGCCCTGACCGCCGACACCGCCGAGAAGAACACGCTGACCACGCTCGCGCGGGACTGCCCGAACGTGCCGCTGCCCACATCGGCCCTTCGCCGCCCGACCTGCCGCCGGAGGAGTCGGAGACGGCGGACCCGAAGACGGAGAGCGCGCCGACCCCCACTCCGCGAAGGACCCAGGAGACCGGGATGCCCGCCCCCACCCCCACCACGGCGCGTCCGGCGCCGACCCGCAGGTCCTCGGCGGGACCGTCCCGCGCCACCCGCGCCACCACCCCGCCTCCCGCGGCCGGGCGGCTGACCGTCTCGTGCCCGTCGGACATCGGAGAGGGCGCCGGGCAGATTCAGCTCGCGGCCCGCAACGCCACGCTCTCCTGGTCGGCGACCACCTCCGGCGGGCTCGACGTGCATCCCGCCCGGGGGCGGCTGAAGGCGGGGGCGAGGGCCGTGATCTGGGTCACAGCCAGGGATCCCTCGGAGAGCGGCGCGGGACGGGTCGCGTTCAGGTCCGCCGGGGGCAACACCGGATGCGCGATTTCCTGGGAGAACCCGGAGGCGGACGCCTCCGCGCCTCCCCCGGACCCGGCACCCGACCCGACCCCGACCCCCTCCACCGGGGCGAGCTCCGAGGGGGAGATCGGCTGATTCCCGCATCTCGTTTTACCTAACACCGAGACTTCTCCCAGGAATCCGGTAAACCATGGACTGGTGCCGAGCGTCGGCATTGACGTCCATGCTGAGTGATTGATCACATGAAGGCGCGATCAGTCACGTCATTACCAACCGGGAGTTTCGGAGATGTCGATCAACCGCAGAGTGCTCAAATGGGCGCTCACCTTCGCATGCGTCGCGGGGGCCGTGATCGCCTTGGTGGACATCGACACCCCGTTACGCCTGGTTCTCACCCCCCTGTTCCTGTTGGCGGTCCCAGGCATCGCAGTGGTAGGACTGTTGCGTGATCGTGACCCTCTTGCGGCACTATCAGTGGGGGCAGCGGCAAGCCTGGTTGTGAACGTTCTCTTGGCCGCTGCCATGCTCACTTTTGACGCGTGGTCGCCTCGTGCCGGAGTTGCGACGATCGCGGTGCTCGGCGGTTTCATATACGTACTACGCGTGTTGTATCGGGGGAGTGGGAGCTTGCAGACCGAACAGGGGGTCAGGTCAAGGTGAACATCGTCATCGTTCGCCCGGGAGACCTCGGGGAGTCCGAGATCTCACGATGGCGGGAGTTACAGGTAGCGGACCCGTCGCTGGACAACCCCTTCCTCTCCGTGGAGTTCGCGCTCGCCATGGGGCGCCTGCGTGACTACGTCCGCGTCGCGGTCATCCAGGACGACGGCAAGATCGTGGGATTCTTCCCCTACGAACGGCACAGCTTCGGGATCGGCAAGCCGCTCGGCGGCTTCCTGACCACCTGCCACGGACTGATCTCGGTTCCCGGGCTCGACCTGGACGTCCGTACCCTGCTGCGCGCCTGCAGGCTCTCGGTCTTCGACTTCGACCATCTGGTCCCCGGCCAGCCGACGTTCGCGGCGTACGAGTCCGACGTGCGACCGGCGCCGGTGATGGACCTCAGCGTGGGTTTCGAGGCCTACATCGAGCAGGTGAAGGCCAACTCGCCGAAGAACCTCAAGACCGTCCGCTACAAGGAGCGCAAGCTCGGCCGCGAGCAGGGCGAGATCCGCTTCGAGTGGGACTCGTCCGACCTCGGCACGCTCCGCACGCTCACCAACTGGAAGTCCGACCAGTACCGCAGGACGGGCCGCGTCGACCGCTTCGCCCAGCCGTGGATCGTCCAGTTGCTCGACGAGATGCATGCCGAGAAGTCCGAGAGTTTCGCGGGTGTCCTGACCATGGTCTACGCCGGAGACAGGCCCGTCGCCGGGCACTTCGGCCTCCGTACCGCGACGACCCTGGTGGGCTGGTTTCCCGCCTACGACACCGAGTTCGCGCGCTACTCCCCCGGCATCATGCACCACCTGCACATGGCCGAGCACGCCGCCGGCTCAGGGCTGCGGCAGGTCGACATGGGCAAGGGTGGACGCGAGTACAAGAGCTGGCTGAAGAGCGGTGACCTCTTCGTCGCGGAAGGCCGCGTCTCGCGTCCCTCCCCCGCGGCCGCCGTCCACTGGATCGGCCGTACCCCGGTCAACAAAGCACGAACGATCGTTACGGATCGCCCGCATTTGTACAGGCTTGCTGACCGTGTGCTGAAGGGGTTCGGCCGTATGCGCACCCCCGCGCAGAACCAATCAAGCACTCCGGTCGTCAAGGAACCATGGGGAGTGGGTTAGACCGCTCCCGTCATCGCACCCCATTCGCCAGGACCCTCGCATGCATCCCTCATCGCATTCGCCATTTCCCCCGATCGTTTCGATCGTCTATGGCCCCGGGTCCGTCCGCCAGTCGCCCCTGACGACAGACCGCCCGGAAGGACATCCGTCATCATGAGTCCCGAAGTCGCCAAGCACTACAACAACAAGCCCCCCTTGAGGGCGGTGCCGCCCATCGAGCGGTTCACCCCCATCACCCCCAACATGGCGATCTCCCCGACTGTCAGCGTCGTCGTACCGGCCATGAACGAGGCGGAGAACCTTCCGCACGTCTTCGCGACGCTGCCGCAGTGGATCGACGAGATCGTCCTGGTGGACGGTAACTCGGTGGACGACACCGTCGCCGTGGCCAGGAAGCTGCGCCCCAACATCCGCGTGGTCCGCCAGACCGGCAAGGGCAAGGGGAACGCGCTCTCGGCCGGATTCGCCGCCTGCACCGGCGACATCATCGTGATGATCGACGCCGACGGGTCCACGGACGGCCGTGAGATCATCCAGTTCGTGGGCGCGCTGGTCACCGGGGCCGACTTCGTCAAGGGCTCACGCTACGCGTCCGGCGGCGGCAGCGACGACCTGACGTTCATCCGCAAGTTCGGCAACAAGACGCTGACCGCGCTGGTCAACAGGATGTACGGCACCAGCTACAGCGACCTGTGCTACGGCTACAACGCCTTCTGGGCCCGCCACCTGGACGTGCTCAACCTCGACTGCGACGGCTTCGAGATCGAGACCCTGATGAACGTCCGCGCCGCCAAGGCCGGGCTCAAGGTTCACGAGGTGCCCAGCCACGAGCGCTGCCGCATCCACGGCGAGAGCAACCTGCATGCCGTCCGCGACGGCATCCGGGTGTTGAAGACCATCATCCGCGAGTGGCGGAGCAACCCGGCTCCCGTCGTGCACGAGCCGGCCGCCACCTCCCGCGCGGCGGACCAGGGCGCCGCGTAGCCATGAGAAGCAGTGTCGTCATCTGCGTCTACACCGAGGAACGCTGGGAGGACATCCGAGCAGCCGTCGAGTCGGTCGAGAACCAGAGCCGCCGGCCGCACGAGATCATCCTGGTCGTCGACTACAACCCGGACCTCCATCTGAGGCTGAAGAAGGAGTACCCCGGCGTCGTCGTGGTGGAGAACGCTCAGGAGAAGGGGCTGTCCGGTGGCAAGAACACCGGCGCGGCGACCGCCTCCGGCGACATCGTGGCATACCTGGACGACGACGCCGTCGCGGAGCCTGGTTGGCTGGAAGCGCTGGAGGAGGGCTTCCAGGACCCGACCATCGTGGGGGTGGGCGGGCTGACCAAACCGCTGTGGGGCACCGGGCACCGGCCCGGCTGGTATCCCTACGAGTTCGACTGGACCGTGGGCTGCAGCTATCGCGGCATGCCCACGCAGCGGGCGCGGATCCGCAACGTCATGGGCGGCAACGCGGCCTTCCGCAGGGAGGCCGTGCAGGAGGTCGGCGGGTTCCACACCGGCATCGGCCGCAGCGTGCAGGGGCGCAAGCCCCGCCCGCTGGGCTGCGAGGAGACCGAGTTCTGCATCCGGCTCTCGCAACGGATGCCCGGTGCGGGGATGCTGTTCGAACCCGCCGCGGTGATCGGCCACAAGGTGCCGGCCGCGCGTGCCACCTTCGCCTACTTCCGCTCGCGGTGTTACGCGGAGGGCCTGTCCAAGGCGCTGGTCACCCAGAGCGTGGGGGCGGGCGACGGGCTGTCGAGCGAGCGGGCGCACGCGATGAAGGCGCTGCCGCTGGGCGCGTTGCGCGGGATCGGTGAGGCGCTGCGGGGTGATCTGTCCGGTCTCGGCAGGGCCGGCGCGATCGTCGTCGGCCTCGCCTGGACCACCTGGGGTTACGTCATCGGTTCCCTTCGACTGAAGCGGGTGCGTTCATGATCCGCGTACCGATCCTGATGTACCACTCGGTTTCCGACCGGCCCAACGCCGAGACGAAGCCGCTGGCGGTACGGCCCTCTGCCTTCGCCGAGCAGCTGGCCTACCTGAAGGAGAACCGGTTCACGCCGCTGACGGTGGCCGACCTGGTCGCCTCGCTGCACAAGAACAACGGCCGCTCCATCCCGGAGCGGCCGGTGGTGGTGACCTTCGACGACGGGTACGCCGACTTCCACAGCGAGGCGCTGCCCCTGCTCGAGCGCTACGACTTCCCCGCGACCGTCTTCCTGACCAGCGGGTGGGTCAGCGACGCGGGCAAGGACGCGGCGGGCAGGCCGCTGGACACGATGCTGTCGTGGAGCCAGGCGCGCGAGGCCGCCTCGTGCGGCATCGAGATCGGCGGGCACAGCCACAGCCATCCTCAGCTCGACCAGCTTCCGGATGACGAGCTCCGTCAGGAGCTGCGGCGCAACAAGGCCCTGCTCGAAGACAAGATCGGCTCCCTGGTCGCGACGATGGCCTACCCGTACGGCTACTCCAGCGTGCGGGTACGGCGCGAGGTCAGGCGGGCCGGTTACTGGGCCGCCTGCGCGGTGAACAACGCCATCGCCGCCGACCGGCACGACGTGCTCGCGCTACCGCGCCTGACCGTCGCCGAGGGTACGTCGATGAGAATGTTCAGCCGGGCCGTCGAGGGAAACCAGGTCCCGCTGATCTACATGAGAGAACGGATGCTGACGAAGGGTTACGCCGTCGTCAGACGTACGAGATACGGCCTGCGCCGGGTGCGCGGCCAGGTGTGAGCGGCCGGTCCGTACCCGGGAGGGCACCGGCACGCCCTGGCCGATGAGCTCCCTGTCGAGGTCGG
>NZ_JBEXUE010000613.1:0-5100 GCF_040614275.1 Streptosporangium sp. NPDC006013 | reverse complement strand
TGCTCAACGGGCACGCCGCCGACGTCCCCGCCCCCTTCATCTCACCCGACGACCGGGCCGCGGCGCGGCTGGCCGTTCAGCACCTGGTCGACCTGGGGCACGAGCGGATCGGCCTGGCCGTCGGTCCCAGCCGGTTCGTGCCGGTGATCAGGAAGATCGAGGGGTACCGGCGGGCGATGGCGCAGTTGCTGGGGGCGACGGAGGTCGATGAGCTGATCTCGCATTCGCTGTTCTCGGTGGAGGGCGGGCAGGCGGCGGCGGCGCAGCTGCTGATGCGCGGCTGTACGGGGATCGTGTGCGCGTCGGACCTGATGGCGCTGGGGGCGATCCGGGCCTGCCGTGACCGGGGGCTCTCGGTGCCGGGGGAGGTGTCGGTGGTGGGGTTCGACGACTCGCCGCTGATCGCGTTCACCGATCCGCCGCTGACCACCGTGCGCCAGCCGGTCCAGTCGATGGTGACCGCCGCCGTCCACACCCTGCTGGAGGCCATCGCCGGCACACCGGGACAGCACTCCGAACTGATCTTCCAGCCCGAGTTCATCGTCAGGGGATCGACGGGATCCGGCCCCAAGGTGCTACGGTGACGACCTTTCTCCCCTGACCCCCCTCCCGTCGCCCGAATCCATCCCCGCCCTTCTCCTCAAGGGGACCGGCATCACCGCCGGTCCCTCTCCCCGGCATGTGCACCATCCGGGCCGCCCACGGTCCGGCATCTCACTCTCGTTCGATCCACCGATCTCGCGCGCCCGCCCAGGAGGCCGGCATGAGTGTGCACGACCCGGCTCCGCCCACCGTTCCCCGGCTGCTCGCAGCACGGGCGGAGACCGATCCCGACCGCCCCGCCCTCGTCGCCGGTGAGCCCGCCGACGGATCGGGCGACCTGACCTTCGGCCAGTGGGAACGGCGTTCCAACGCCGCCGCCCGCGGCCTGCTCGCGCGCGGGCTCCGTCCCGGAGGCCGCGTCGGCCTGCTGTTCGGCGGGGACGAGTGGGCCGCCTTCGCCGTCGCCTTCTGCGCCGTGCTCAAGGCCGGCGGCGTGGCGGTGCCGCTCTCCGCCCGCCTCGGCGACCATGAGATACGCGACACCCTGCGGCGTTGCGCCGCCACGGGCGTGCTGCACGGGCGGCAGGCCCCCGTGCCCGCCGAGGAGGACCCCGGGCGGTGGTGGTCACCGGTGCCGGACAGCGGTGACGGCTCGCCGATCGGCGGCGTCGAGGTGCGGCCGGGCGATCTCGCCCAGATCATCTACACCTCCGGCACGACCGGCACCCCCAAGGGCGTCGGCGCCACCCACGCCAACCTGACCCACGGCCGCCCGCTACGTCCTCGCCGCCGGGCCTACGCCCACTCCGAGCGCTTCCTGCACGCCTTCCCCATCGGGACGAACGCCGCGCAGATGATGCTGATGGACGTCCTCACCGCCCACCCGGCCGCGCTCACCCTCCCCGGATTCGAGCCCGAGGAGTTCTGCCGCCTCATCGAGGCCCACCGCGTGGGCACCGTCTTCCTCGTCCCGTCCATGGCCATCGAACTGCTCGGCTCCGGCGCCCATCGCAGACACGACCTGTCCGGGGTGCTGCTGCTCAGTTCCTCGGCCGCCGCGCTGCCCCCGTCCGTCGCCCAGGACCTGGCCGTCGCCTTCCCGGGGGCGACGCTGGTCAACTACTACACCTCGACCGAGGCGGTCCCCGCCCAGACCACCATGATCGTCGATCCCGCCAGGCCCACCTCCCTGGGCCGCGCCACCGACCCCGGTGACCTGCGCATCCTCGGTGAGGACGGGGAACGGCTGGCTCCGGGCGAGACCGGCGAGGTCTGGCTGCGCTCCCCGGCGCCGCCGCGCTCCTACGTGGGCGACCCCGAGGGCAGCGCGCTGGTCTTCCGCGACGGCTGGGTTCGGATGGGCGACGTCGGCCACCTCGACGCCGACGGCTACCTCTACCTGTCCGACAGGGAGACGGACGTCATCAAGTCGGGCGCCCTGAAGGTCTCGACCGTGCGGATCGAGGCGGTACTGCACGAGCACCCGGCGGTGGCGGAGGCCGCCGTCGTCGGTGTTCCCCACCCCGTGATGGGCGCGATGCCCGCCGCCGCCGTACGGCTGGCGTACCCGGTGCCGGTGGACGAGATCCGCGACTTCCTGTCCGGGCGGCTGGCCCGCCACGAGCTGCCGACCAGGATCGTGCCGGTCGAGGAGTTCCCCCGCAACGACCTCGGGAAGATCCTGAAGTCCGGGGTCCGCGAGCTGTTCGCCGCGCGGGGCCGCCGGGTCCCGCTGACCGCGGGGCAGGCCGGACCGCTGACCCGCGGGGAGACGGTCCGGGTGGCGATGCGGGTGCGCGACACCGTCGACCCGGGGATCCTGCGCAGGGCGCTCCGCGAGGTCGCCGCCGCCCACGAGGCGCTGAGGCTCACCTTCCCCGTGCTGGACGGTGTCCGCGTCGCCGAGATCGTGCCGGAGGCGGAGCCCGAACTCGTCCGCGTTCCGGTGGAGGCCGCCGTCGAGTACGAGCTGTCCCGGGGCTTCGACCTCGAACGGGGGCCGCTGCTCAGGACGATCCTGACCGACCCCACCCCCGGCGGATCCCTGCTGGTGCTCTGCGCCTCCGCGCCGGCCTGTGACGACTGGTCACTCGAGACGGTCCTGTACGAGCTCGGCACCGCCTACGCCGCCGCTCTCGCGGGGCGTACGGCACCGGCCCCGCCGGCCGCCGCGAGCTACTCCGGCTGGGCCGCCACCCGCCCACCGGCCCCCGGCATCTCCCGGTCCCCGTCACCGCTCCCGCGCTTCCCGGCCGGTGTCGCCGCGGCATACGGCTTCAGCCTGCCGCCCGAGACGGCCGGGCGGCTGCGGCAGGTGGCGCGGGCCCGCCGGGTGGCCCCCGCCGAGGTGGCCCTGGCCTGCTGGGCGGCCGCGCTGTCGCGGGCCGGGGGCCTGCCCGAGCCGACGGTGCTCGTGCGCGAGCCGGGGCGTTCGGAACCCGCCCACGCCACCCTGGTCGGCCCGCTCGCGCTGGACGTGCCCGTCCGGATCGCGATCCCCGGCGACCTCGTCGATCCCGCCGCGCTGATCGGCCTCGCCGAAGCGGTGCCGGAAACGGCGGAGCATGCCGGCCGGTTCCGTTTCGAGGGCTTCCGTCCTGAGCCGTACCTGCCCGGCCTGAAGTCCGAGCCGTACCCGCTGCCCGCGGCTCCGCCCGGCGACGGCGGGCCGTCCCTCACCCTCACCGAACAGCCGGACGGATCCATTTCCGGCGTCTGCGCGGGACCCGCCGCCGATGACCTCGGCCGGGGGTTCCAGCGCCTGTGCGACCTCCTCGCTCCCTGATCGACCCCCTGACTCCCCCCTGATGAGCTCTCTCCCCCGAGCCCTCATCTGAGATCGGAAGTGATGCCAGTGACGTCCGAGATCGTCTCCGCACCCGTTCGGGCCTCGCTCGCCCAGCAGGGAATATGGTTCAACGAACGGCTGGGCGGCATCGGGACCGTCTACACGATGCCGTTCTCCGTCACCTTCGACGGCCCCCTCGACGCGGGTGCCCTGGCCGCCGCCTGGGAGGCGCTCGTCGCCCGCCATCCCGTGCTGGCCCGCGCGGTCGAGGAGCGGCAGGGCGTGCCCTACCTGGTACCCGCCGTCCCACCCGAGTTACGCGTGCTGGACACCCCGCGGGAACGGCTCGCGGAACTGGTGCGGGCCGAGATCCTGCGCCCCTTCGACCTGGCCGCCGGACCCCTGGTGCGGACGGTCCTGTACCGGGAGGGCGCCGGGCGGGCGACGCTGCTGGTCGTGGCACACCACATCGTCTTCGACGGCGAGTCCACCTCGGTGCTCCTGCGCGACCTCGCCGAGCTTTACCGGGCCGAGGTCACCGGAACCTCCGCGGACCTGCCCGAGCTGCGCCACGAGGAGCCGGGCGCCGGGCGCGTCGAGGCCGGGCTCTCCTTCGCCAGGGAGTTCTGGAACTCGCGGTGGCGCCAACCGGCGGAGGTGATCCTGCCGGGACCGGCGGGGGAGGTGGCCACCATGGTCGAGGGCGCGGTCGAGGGCGCGGCCGTGGAGTTCGCGCTGGCGGACGAGGCACGGGAGGCACTGGGCCGGCTGTCGGAGGAGATCGGTGCCAGCAGGTTCGAGATCGTGCTCGCCTCGCTGCACGTGCTCCTGTACCGGTACGGCAACGCCGAGCCGACCGTCGCGGTCGATCTGGGCACCCGATCGCCGGAGACCCGCCACCACCTCGGTGCCTTCGTCAACGAGTTGCCCGTCACGGCCAGGCTCCAGCCGGACTGGAGCTTCCGCCGGTTCGTCGCCGACCAGCGATTCGGCTACGGGCTCCGCTCCGACCTGCGTGGCCTCTACCGGGTCAGGGAGGTGCCACTGTCGAGGGCGGTCAGCGGCGTACGGCCCGGCGTCTCGCTCGCGCCGGTCTCGCTCGGCTACCGCAGGCGCGAGGCCGCGCCCGCCTTCTTCGGCGTGGACGCCCACGTGGAGTGGGCGCTCTTCAACCACACGGTCCGCGGCGCCATGCGCGTGCACATCGTGGACGGGCAGGACCGGTTCGGCGTCGTCCTCCAGTACGACCCGGAGGCCATGGGCCGCGACGACGCCGAGCGGATCGCCGCCCACTGGCGGAGGCTGCTCGCCGCGGCGGCGGCCGAACCGGACGCGCCCCTGGCCGGGCTGCCGCTGCTCGGCGAGGAGGAGACCGAGCAGCTGCTGTCGGGCTGGAACGACACCACAACCGACTACCCCGAGCTCACCCTGCCCGAGCTGGTGGCCGTGCAGGCGGCCCGTACTCCGGACGCCACGGCCGCCGAGTGCGGCACGGACTCGATGACCTACGCGGAGCTCCGCGAGGCTGTGGACCGCCTGGCCGGGCGGCTGCGCGCCGAGGGGGTGGGCCCGGGGACGCTGGTCGCGATCTGCGCGGGGCGCTCGCCGGCGACGCTGGTCGGGCTGCTGGCCGTGGCGCGAGCCGGGGGAGCCTACCTGCCGCTCGACCCCGGACACCGGCGTGCCCACCAACGTATGGCAGCTCCTGTCCCACCCCGACCTGGACAAGCACGACATCTCCAGCCTCAACGCCCTCGGGTACGGCGGTG
>NZ_JBEXUE010000612.1:0-5103 GCF_040614275.1 Streptosporangium sp. NPDC006013 | reverse complement strand
GGCGGCGAGATCAACGCCTTCACCGCCAAGGAGTACACCTGCTACTACGCGCGGGTCCTCGACGAGGACCTGCGGGTGGCCCACCACGTCCTGAGCCCTAACCCCCGAAGGAGGCGGTGGACCTTGTCCGCCGACAGCGCCGCACGCACCGGCCACGACACCGTGGTGGTCGTCTATCAGATGGGAAAAGTCGGCTCGTCGAGCATTCACCAGTCGCTGGTCGAGGCGCGGTTGCCGCAGCCGGTCTACAAGATCCATTACCTGTCCGACCAGGGGCTGGCGCGCGCTCGGCGGCTGTATGCCGGACTGAAGGCGGACGTGCCGTTGCCTCACGAGGAGAGCACCGAACGACTGCGCGCCCTCCGCCGGGACCGGCCCAGCGTGCGCTGGAAGGTCATCACGAGCGTGCGGGAGCCTATCGCCCGCGACGTGTCGGCCTACCTCCAAATGGTCGACGTGCTCCACCCCCACTTGGTGGGCGACGGGTCACCGCGGCTCAGCCGGATCGCGCGCGCTGCGACCGCGCAGTTCGCGGCGTTCGACGAGACGACCAACCATACCTGCACCTGGCTCCACTACGAGCTCCGAGCGGCCCTCGGCGTCGACCTGTTCGCCCAGCCGTTCGACCACAGCGCCGGGTACACGCTCGTACGAGAGGGGAACGTCGAAGTGCTCGCCCTGCGACTGGAGGACCTGAACCGCTGCGGCGAGCAGGCGTTGAGTGAATTCGTCAACGCGGCCGTACCACTGCGATACGCCAGTTCCCGCGCGCCCGCCAAACTCCAGTCCGTCTATGTCGAGGATATTTACCGGCAGATCATACCCAGAATCCGCATTTCTCGGACAACCTGCCGAAAGATTTACGAATCGCGGTATGCCCGACATTTATACACCCCGACCGAGCTGAAGTCCTTCACCGACAAGTGGTCCCACTCGTCCTCCACCGCGAATGGCAGGTGACAAGCTCATGACTGACGAGTGCGAGGTAACCGTGCAGCGCATCCTGCGCGCGCATCTGCCCATCGAAGACGATCATGCGTTTCCGGTCGACGCGACCCTGGTCTCACTCGGCCTGGATTCGCTGCGCGCCGTCAACCTGGTGCTCGATCTGGAAGAAACTTTCAACATCGAGTTTCCCGACTCGATGCTCACCGGCTCCACCTTCGGGACGGTGAAGGATCTGCAAGAAGCGTTGCGCAGCCTCGTCGGCGCGACGAGCGGAACGGAAGGCGCCTGACATGACCGCGAGTGACATGACCACGGGCGACACCACGTTCGGCCCCGAATGGGCCGTGCTGGAAGGGCTGGCCCGCGGCCTGGAGACACCGGACGAACGCACGGCGTTCGCCGCGCTGGTGTACGGAGGACTCGATTGGGGAGAGGTGATCGAGCAGGCACTGCGTCACCGAATGCTTCCGATGGTCGCTCACGCCATCGGCGATCTGGAACTGCACGACGCGATTCCGCTGCGCGTGTCGGAACACCTTCGCTCCGTCCTCGCCCTCAACCTATACCGCCGCGACGTCTGGTACACCGAGGCTGGGCGGGTGGTAGCGGCGTTGGAAGACTCTGGAATCCCGGTGGCCGCACGCAAGGGCGCCGCATACGAGTCGGACCTGTACGGCGGCAACGGCAGTCGCTGGCTCGGCGACCTCGACCTGCTGATCCGGCCGGAGGACCGCGACGCCGCATCCGCGCTGATGCCGAAGCTTGGTTACCGGGTCGGGCTCTACGACTTCAACCGCCGGGTGATCGTGAAGTTCGAGCGCACCGAGCTGATGAAGTACCGGCTCAACCCCGACCACCTGCCCACCCAGAGTCTGGTCACCTCCGACCCGCTCGTCCCGGTCCTCGAAGTCGACTTCGCCAACAGTCTCACCTGGGCCCGAGCCGAGTACCAGGTGCCCGTCACCCCCATCTTCGAGAGTCTGGAGCGGTACGAGGTAACGGGCGTGCCCGGTTTGTCCCTGCCCCGTCCCGCCCCCGCCTTCCGCTTCCTCGACACCGTGCTGCACCTGTTTCGCGAGGCGTGGTTCGAATGGTGGCTGGGCAAGGAACAGGACGTGGATCTGATGAAGTTCGGCGACGTCATCAGGTTGTGGCGGGCACACCACGCGGTGCTGACCGACGGCCGGTTCAGCAAGGAGATCAAGGACTACGGCATCGGACGACCCGTAGGCTGGGTGCTGACCCACCTCGATCGGACCTTCGGTCTCACGACCCTCGATGCTCTAGACCTCGGTGGCGAGATAGACGAGGATTACCTCGCGAGCGCGGGTGGCTCCCTGGGTAGGCCACGCGCTTGGCAGGGCACCATGCGCGACCGGTTGCTCACCAAGGATAGACGCGCCGTCTTCGCCACGGAGCCGACGGTCTCCGAGGCGGATGGCTGATGGCGTCGATCTGGGCGGCACAGCGTCGACGCAGACAGGTGGAGCGCGACGCCCCGCCGATCCGGAGTGTCGAGCGGCCGGGACCGCACCCGTTGTCGCCGACCCAACGACGCCTGTGGCGGTTGGAGCGAAGCGGCGTCCACGGCGGTCTCGCCTACAACGTCACCATGGCGCGGCTACTCCATGGGCCGCTCGACGCAGTCGCGCTCAGAGAGGCCGCGAACGAGGTCGCCCGCCGCCATGAAGCTCTCCGCACCGTCTTCTCCGAAGACGACGGAGTGCCCGGACAGACCGTTCTCACCGAGTGCCCGCCGGAGTTCACGGTCATCAACCTGCGCGGGATCGGTCCCCACGATCGGCAGGCCGCCGCCCAGCGCATGGCCGACACACAGGCCACCCGGCCGATGGACCTCACCGCGGGTCCACCGTTTCGCGTGCAGCTCTTGCGACTGGCCGAAGACGAGCACGTGATCGTGGTGTGCGTGCACCACATCGTGGCCGACGGCTGGTCGCTTCAGGTGATCGTCGGCGAGATGGCCGCCCTGTACAACGCACGGGTCGCCGGAGAGCCCCCGGCGCTGCCGGAGCCCGAGTTCCACTTGGTCGACGTCGTCGGCTGGCAGCAGGCGTGGCTACGGGGCCCGACGCTGGATCGCTATCTGAAGTTCTGGCGGCCGCGGCGAGTACCGGTCGCCGCCGCGCTTCCCCTCGCGCCCAACCTCTCGCCGCCGCGCTCTGAGCCGTCGGCGGGTCACGGAAACCGGATCCACTTCCAGATCCCCGGCCCGACCGCGCGGGTACTTCGGCGTCTGGCCGACGAAGCCGGAACGACCCTCTTCGGCGTTCTGCTGGCCTGCTACGCGCTTCTGCTATACCGACACGGCGCCGCACACGAGATCGTCATCGGATCGCCCGCCGCCAACCGCAACCGCCCCGAGCTCAGCCGGGTTGTCGGGTATCTCGCGCACATCGTCCCTCTGACGGTCGGGATCGACCTACGGGACGACTTTCGCTCCCTGCTCACCCGAGTGCACGACACCGCGACCGAGTCGTTCGCCCACCAGGCTCTGTCCGTCGAGCAACTCGTCGAGTCGACCGACCCGGCCGCCGATCCGGTGGCGTCGTACCCCATCACCACACTGTTCGCGCTGCACAGTTTCCACCGCGGCGATATCAGGCTGACCCGACTGCGTGACGAGCCGTACCACATTGTCACAAAAGACACGGAATTCCCACTCTCGTTCTCTGTCTTCGACACCAACAACGCACTGACGGGATATGCCGGACACCATTCCGGGATTTACCCGCCGCAGCAGGTCGCGCGGCTGGTTGACGACTTCCTTGCGATTCTCGCGTTGGTCACGGAGCATCCGAATCTTCCCGTTCGGGCGTTCGCCGAGAGCGCGGCAGCGACAACGTCCCATGACGCGCATTACCACTAGGCTGACGGGTGTGATGACCGGACTACGCTCCCTTCCCAAAGCCGATCTGCACCTTCACCAGGAGATGTCCCCCCGCTTGGACCGGGTCCTCGCCAAACGCGAGAACAGGGCGGGTTACGACTGGGCGAGCTGGCGCCGGTCCCTGCTCGACGAGATACCACCCGGCATCGAACGCCTCGACAACCTATCCAAGGTGTTTCCCGTCGCTCGGGAACTAGACGCCGAGGACGACCTGTTCGTGGCCCGGGTCGTCGATACCCTGACCGAGGCTGCCGAGGACGGAGCATGCTTCGTCGAGGTACGGTTCGGCAACGAGACCGTCGTCAGAGAAGACTTCATGGGGCTGTTCCGCCAAGCCGAAGCCGAGGCCCGGCGGCGATACCCCGCGCTGCGAGCCGAGGCGGTGGTCACCGTGGTCCAGTTCCTCGCTCCCGACCGGCTGACCCGCGTGGTCGAAGGCTGTGTCGAGGCCGCGGCCGAGGGGCTGGCCGGAATCGACCTGCTCTACCAGCCCTACCACGTGGAGGCCGACTGGAAGCAGGCCTACGCGCTGGCCGAACGATTCGCTGCGGTGGGCCTCGGCATCACCGCGCACGCGGGAGAGTTCTCCACCGCCAACATCGCCGCCGCCGCCCGCACACCTGGCCTGACCCGGATCGGCCACGGCGTCCACGCGGCCGCCGACCCGGCTCTGATGGGCCTCCTGGCCGACCGGAAGATCACCCTGGAATGCTGCCTGACCTGCAACCGACTGCTCGGCGCCATCGATGAATACCCCGAGCATCCGCTGCGCCGACTGCTGGACCACGGTGTGCGGGTCGTCCTGGGCACTGACAACCCGGTCCAGGTGGGCACCACCATCGGCAAGGAGTACGAGGCCGCCGCGGCCCTGGGATGCGATCTCGACGACCTGCTCCGATTCACCCGCACCGCGTTGGAAGTTGGTTTCACCACCGAGCCGCGCCGACGGCGAATGCTCGCAGAGTTCGACCTCGGATATTCAGCCCTGATTGCAACGGAAAGATCACAGGTGTGAGGAAGGTGCACCTGGCCTGCCAGGATGCGATTGCTTGAGATCGAGTCCGGGCAGAGGCGGGTGCACCTTCTGGGTGAACGGTAGAGCATGAGATCGTCGGTTGTCTGTATGCGGCGATGGTAGGGGGCTGATCGGGCATGCCGGGTTTCTGACCGGTGTCGATCAGCTCCTGCTCGCGCCAGTTGTAGATCGTCTGGTCGCTGATCTGTAGATCGAAGGCCACTTGCCGCAC
>NZ_JBEXUE010000611.1:0-5103 GCF_040614275.1 Streptosporangium sp. NPDC006013 | reverse complement strand
GGACAGGATTTGAACCTGCGACCTCTGGGTTATGAGCCCAGCGAGCTACCGAGCTGCTCCACCCCGCGTCGGTGTATGTATGAACCATACCCGGCTTTGGAGGTGGACGCGAATCGAATAGCGCTGGGCCCCTGTATCGGCCCCCCTAGGAACTTGGCGGGGGCGATGGCGTCGCCGACGGAGCCGGCGTGCCGGACGGTGTCGCCGACGGTGTCGCCGAGGGTGACGGGCTGGGGGTGACGCCCGTTGTCTCGGCGGTGTCCTTCAGCTTGCCCAGCGCCTTCTCAAGCTCCTGCTGGGCGGTGCCGTACTCGGTCCAGTCCGGCGGGTTCGCCTGGAGCGCCTTCTGCGCCTTGTCGTACGCCTTCTGCACCTCGTCGATCGACTTGGCCAGCTCGGTGGTGGGCTTGGCCTCCTCCGGCTTCGCCTCACCGGACGTGTTCTCGCCCTGCGGCGTGCTCTGGGTGCCGTCGCCGAAGACCTGCTCCAACGCGCCCTTGAGCGTGTCTGCCGAACCGACCTTGTTGCCGTAGGCCACCAGGACCCGGCGGAGGATCGGGTACGGCTCCTGGCCGGAGGCAGCCGCGATCTCCACGTAGACCGGCTCGACGTAGACCAGGCCGTCGGCGAACGGCAGGGTCAGCAGGTTGCCGTAGCGGACCTTCGCCTGGCCGAGTCCGAGCAGGTTGAGCTCGCCGGAGAACTTGTTCTGGAAGTTGTTCTGCACCTGGCCGGGTCCGGGAATCGTGGTGTTGGACGGCATGCGCAGGATGCGCAGCTTCCCGTAATCCGGTCCGGGGTTGGCGTCCACGGCCATGAACGCCGCCAGGTTGGGCCCCTGGCGCGGCACGAACGTGGTCGTCAGCGAGAACGAGGGCGCCGAGGTCTTCGGCATCTTGACCGACAGGTAGTACGGCGGCTGCTTGGTGTCGTGGTCGCCGGACGGGTCGTTCGGGACGTTCCAGAAGTCCTGGCCGCTGTAGAAGGCGTTCGGGTCGGAGATGTGGTACTGGGAGAGCACGTCGCGCTGGACCTTGAACAGCGCCTCCGGGTAGCGCAGGTGCTGCTTGAGGTCGGGCGACATCTCCGTCTGCGGCTTGATGATGCCGGGGAAGGCCTTGCGCCAGGTCTGCAGGATGGGGTCCTTCTCGTCCCACGCGTACAGGCTGACGGTGCCGTCGTAGGCGTCGACCACGGCCTTCACCGAGTTGCGCATGTAGTTGATCTGGTCACGCGGCTGCGGCACCACCAGGCGCGGGTCGGTGACGGTGTCCCGCGTCATCGCCTCCAGGCTCTTGCTCTGGGAGTACGGGTAGGCGTTGGAAGTGGTGTAGGCGTCGGAGATCCAGACCACCCTGCCGTCGACGATGGCGGGGTAGGGGTTGTCGTCCAGGCTCAGGAACGGCGCCGCCTTGGCGATGCGCGCCTGCGGGTTGCGCTCGTAAAGGATCTTGGAGTTCGCGTTGATGTCTCCGGAGAGCAGCAGGTTGATCTCGCCGTACTTGGCGGCGTAGAGCATCCTGTTGATGAACGAACCGACAGGGACCCCGCCCTTGCCGTCGTAGGTGGTGTTCTTCTGGCCGGTGCCGCCGCTCTCGGGGTAGTCGAGCTCCTGCTGCTTCTCCCCGCCGCCGCCGACGACGACGTACTGGGTCGAAGCGGGCGCCTCGCCGAAGTAGATCCGCGATTCCTTGAGCTTCGTCCGCTCCACCAGGGAGCCGGTGACCGGCATGTCCTTGGCGTCGAAGTTGGGCAGACCCTCGGAGTCGACCTCGTTGCCGGGCGCGGCCACGAAGCCGTTGCCGTGGGTGTAGACGAGGTGCCGGTTGATCCAGTTGTTCTGCTCCGCCGGCGGTCCGGTGAGCTCTCGCACGGCGACGACGGTGTCACGGATCGTGCCGTCCGCGTCGGGGTAGCGGTCGACGTCGAGCGGCTCGTGGAAGTCGTAGTAACCGCGGATCCGCTGCTTCTGCTGGTAGGTCTTGGCGACCAGGCTCGGGTCGAGCAGGCGCACGCCGGAGATGGAGCTGTCGGCGGTGACGCTGACCTTGCTCGGGTCACCCTGAGCCGTGTAGTCGATCACCTCGGCGTCGTCCACGCCGTAGGCTTTTCGTGTCGCGTCGATGTTGCGCTTGATGTACTCCTGCTCCTTGCCCTGCTGGTTCGGCTTGACCTGGAACTGCTCGACCAGGGCCGGGTAGACCCCGCCGATCAGGATGGCCGAGAGCACCAGGAGGCCGAAGCCGACGCCGGGCAGCATGCCGCCGGATCGCACGACCCCGGCGAAGAACAGGACGGCACAGATCAGCGCGATGATCGCCAGGATGTTCTTGGCGGGAAGCACCGCGTTGACGTCGGTGTACGAGGCACCGTGTCTGAAGCCCCGGTCGGAGAAGACCAGCCCGTACCGGTCGTACCAGTAGGCGACCGCCTTCAGCAGCACGAAGATGCCGAGCAGCACCGACAGGTGCGCCCGGGCACCGCGCGAGGCGTGCACGCCGGGTGACTGGAGCCGGAACCCGCCGTACAGGTAGTGCACGATCGCCGACAGCAGGGCGGACAACACCACCGCGACGAACAGGAAGTTCAGCACCATCCGGATGAAGGGATAGGTGAACATGAAGAAGGAGATGTCGTAGCCGAACTGCGGGTCGGTCTCACCGAACGGCGTCGCGTTGATGAACTCCAGCCAGGTCTTCCACTGACCGGAGAAGGACGATCCCGCGAACAGGCCGAGCACCGCCACACCGATCAGGAAGATCAGCTTGCGGTGCGGGTCGAGGGCCATCCGATACCGGTCGGCACCGCTGGCGCCGCCGAACATCCCGGGGCCGAACATCGGCCGCATGCGGTACGCCATCAGCATGTTGCCGCCGACGATGCCGATCATCAGCAGCGCACCGACGACGAACAGGAGGATCTGCGTAACGATCACGCCGGAGAAGACGGACGCGTAGTCGACCGATTCGTACCAGAGGTAGTCGGTAAAAATGCCAGCAAAGAGGAAGAATAACGCGACTATCACGACCAGAGTGATCGCGACGGGAAGTAGCAGTCGTGGCCGGCGGGGCAAGCGCATTGCCCTACCGGCTCCGGGGGTCCGGAAGCTCAAGGCCAACCCCTTGTCGTAAGAGCACGGTCCGTGTCTGGAAACCTACACCGGCGAGAGTTGGGGCGCGCTTAGCCTTTCGGGCACGGTCCGGCCACAACAGTCCGCTGGTATCGGGTCCATCGGTAGCAACGCGCAAGGGTCCTGATGAGTGCCCCATGACGAACTCCAGGCCCGAAAATTCAACTTTCTTTGCAAATTGGACATCACGCTCACCTCGCCGTCGAGCCCGCGGAGCCGCTCCTCCAGCGCGGATCGCGTGCACCGTGACGTCCTGGCGCACGGTCGGCATCCGGCCCGGTTCCGGCGTCAGCCGGTCGGGCAGCTCTGCACGGAACCCGAGCCGGTGCGGATCGAGTCGATCGCCTGAACAGCCTGGCGCAGCGTCTCGACCTTGACCAGCCTGAGCCCGTCCGGGATCGCTCTGACCGCCTCGGCGCAGTTGTCGGCCGGGGTCAGGAAGACCGTCGCACCGGCCCTCCTGGCGCCGACCATCTTCTGCTGGATGCCGCCGATCGGGCCCACGTCGCCCTCCGCGGTGATCGTTCCGGTCCCCGCGATGGACTTGCCGCCGGTCAACGACCCCGGGGTGAGCTTGTCGACGATGCCCAGGGAGAACATCATCCCCGCGCTCGGCCCGCCGACGTCGCCAACATTGATCTTGACCTCAAAGGGGAACTTGTAGCCGACCCGCATGGTGATGCCCACGATGGGTGCTCCGTCCTTACCGGCGACGGTAGGGACGGCGATGGTCAGGCTCTGGGCGCCACGGTTGACGACGAAACTGACCTCTTCGCCCGGCTTGTGCTTGCGAACGGAGGAGGAGACGGTCTCCCGGTCGGCCACGGGCGTGCCGTCCACCGAGACGATCTCGTCACCGGCCTTGAACTTCCCGTCGGCCGGCATGCCCTTCTCCGTGGAGCCCACGGTCACGATCGAGTTGTAGGGAATCCTCAGCTCGGTCAGCGCCGCCGCGGTCGCATCGTCCTGGGAGTTCGTCATCTCCTGGGTGTTCTGCTCCTCGACCTCCTTGGCGGTGGTCGCCGGAGGGAAGATCGTCTCCTCGGGCACGACCGCGATGGTGGGATCGATCCATCCCCTGAGCGCGCTGAACAGATCGATTCTGGTCCCGGGGCCGCCCTGGTAGGCGACGGTGACGAGGCTGAGCTTGCCGTCGGTCGGATACGTCTGGTGTCCCTCGATGCTGATCACCGGTTTGCCGTCGACGTCGCCGATGGTGTTCTCGGTCGGCCCAGGGCTCAGCACGACGTACGGCACCGGCAGCACGGCGCCGACCAGCGCGAGCATGAGCGTGAGGAAGCCCGCCACCATCAAAGTCAGGGCTCGTCGGGACATGGACAAAGCCTATGCCGTACGACAGGTCATGAAACCGCACCCGGACGCCGCCGCGCCGACGGGCGCATACCCCTCAGCCGAGATCAATCGCAGGCTCCCACCCACTCGGAGGAACCGTCGGTGAAAAACTGGTTCTTCCAGATGGGGACCTGGCTCTTAAGATCGTCGATCAACCTTCTGGATGCCTCGAACGCCTCACCGCGGTGCGGCGCGGCGACCGCCACGACGACCGCGACGTCGCCGAGCCTCAGGTCGCCGACCCGGTGGACGGCCGCCAAGGCGGTCACCGGGAAGTCCACGGCGACCTTCTCGGCCACCCGGCGCAGCTCGCCCGCGGCACTCGGATGTGCCGAGTAGGACAGGCTCGTGACCGGCCTGCCGTGATCCTCTTCTCGTACCGTGCCGACGAAGACCGTCGTACCGCCCGCGGCGTGATTGCCGACGGCGGCGAGCACCTCGTCGACGGAGAGCGCGCTGTCGCGAATATCGAGCAACCGGATGACATCCACGCACAGAGTCTATGGCTGTGTAATTGGCGACGCTGCGCGTCGCGGTTCGGCCGCTGGGATCCGGCTCCTTCCCTCGTCGTTCATCCGCTTCGCTCCTTCTCTCCTCAGTCCAGTCCCCGGCGCGGCCTC
>NZ_JBEXUE010000610.1:0-5130 GCF_040614275.1 Streptosporangium sp. NPDC006013 | reverse complement strand
GGTGGGCCGGGCGCTGCGGCGACATGCCCAGCCCGCGCAGCAGCCGACCGGCCACCGACAGGCCGACCCCGAACCAGGCCCAGGCGGGGCCGACGCTCGCTGCGCAGCAAGGTCTCGATCTCCGCTACCCGGCCGTCCAGGTCGGCTCCCTCGCCCTCGGCGCCGCGCGGGCCGGCAAAGCTCTTCGGAGCCCAAGGACCCGGTACGAGCGGGGCGATCGGCGCAATCCCGAAAAACACCTTCCTTCTTCTCCGGTTTCGTCGAGAAGCTACAGGCGGGGATCGACCGGCTCGGACTCCAGCGCCAGGACGGCGAAGACCGCCTCGTGCACCCTCCACAGCGGCTCCCCCTCGGCCAGCCGGGAGAGCGCCTCGACACCCAGCGCGTGCTCGCGCAGGGCGAGCGAGCGCTTGCGGCCCAGAAACCGGCGGCGCAGGACGTCCAGGCTCTCGGTGTAGTCGGGGCCGTAGATGATCCGCAGGTACTCCCGCCCGCGCACCTTGACCCCCGGCTGCACCCTGCTCTGCCCGCCCGGCGAGTCCAGCGGCTTGACGACCATGCCCTCGCCGCCCTCGGCGGTCAGCGCCGACCACCAGGCCGTGGCCGCCTCCGTCGACTCCGGCGAAGTCAGATCCGCGAACACGTGCCGGGTGGGCGCGATCAGCGGGTCGTCGAGCCGGGACAGCAGGTCCAGGTGCCAGGAGTGCGGCTCCTGGACCGCGGTCGCCCGGCCCTCGCAGGCGAGGATCTGGAACGGTGCCAGGCGGAGGCCCTCCAGCCCGGAGACAGGCCAGCAGTAACGCGCATATGCCTGCCTGAAACGGGCAGCGTTGGTGGAGCGGCGGCGGGTACGGTCCAACAGATCGCCCACATCCAACCCGCGCCCGGCCGCCGCCTCCAACACGGTGATCGCCTCGGGCAGCACCGCACGGGCCGCGGCCCCCACTGACGCGTACTGGCCGCGGATCAGCCCCTCGGCCTTGGCCGACCAGGGCAGCAGCTCGCAGTCGAGGGCGAGCCAGCCGGATCCCAGTTCCTCCATCAGCGGCGCGCACACCCGCCTGAGCCTGTCGACCAGCGCGGTGGTGTCGGCGAAGAACGGCCTTCCGGTACGGGTGTACACCGCCCCGGCGCTGCCGTCGGTGATCCCGAACCGCGCCGCCGCCACCTCCGGGTCGGCGGCCAGCACGGCCACCGCCCGCGAGCCCATGTGCTTCTCCTCGCAGACCACCCGGGTCACCCCGGCCGCCGCGAACTCGGCGAACGCCTCCGCCGGGTGCTCCAGGTAGCCGTCGAGGCGGGAGGTCTCTGGGGGCGCCATCGTCGGTGGGAGGTAGACCAGCCAGCGCGGGTCGACCGCGAACCGGCTCATGATCTCCAGAGCGGCGGCCGAGTTCTCCTCGCGGACCTTGACGCGGCCGCCGCCGTGGCGCACCTCGATGTGCCTGGTGCCCCGCACGTCCTCGACGGAGAGCAGACCGAGGTCGCGGTGGCCGGGAGCGGCCGGCGGCCTGACCGACTCGTACCAGACACGCTCGGCGGGCACCGAGACGATCTCCCGCTCGGGGTAGCGCAGCGCGGTGAGCCGCCCGCCGAAGACCACCCCGGTGTCCAGACAGATCGTGTTGTTGACCCACTCGGTTTCGGGGACCGGGGTGTGGCCGTAGACGACCATGGCCCGGCCCCGGTACTCGCGCGCCCAGGGGTAGCGCACCGGCAGGCCGTACTCGTCGGTCTCGCCGGTGGTGTCGCCGTACAGCGCGAAGGAGCGGACCCTGCCGGAGGCACGGCCGTGGTAGGCCTCCTTGAGCCCGGCGTGGGCGACGACGAGCCTGCCCCCGTCGAGCTGGTAGTGGCTGATCAGTCCGTCCATGAAGGCCAGCGCCTCCCGCCTGAACTCCTCCGGCTCGGCGGCCAGTTGGTCCAGCGACTCCTGGAGGCCGTGGGCCACCCTTACCCTGCGGCCGTTGAGCGCGCGGGCCAGCTTCTGCTCGTGGTTGCCCGACACGCACAGCGCGGTCCCCGCCGCGACCATGCCCATGACCAGCCGGAGCACGCCCGGCGAGTCGGGCCCCCTGTCCACCAGGTCGCCGACGAACACCGCCGTCCTGCCCTCGGGGTGGACCGCCCCCGCGCCACTGGGGTCGACCTCCCAGCCGAGGTCGCGCAGCAGCGCCTCCAGCTCGGCGCGGCAGCCGTGCACGTCGCCGACGATGTCGAACGGGCCGGTCAGCTCGCGCCTGTCGGTCCACGCCTTCTCGGTGACGACCGTGGCGGCCTCGATCTCCTCGGCCCCGCGCAGCACGTGGACCCGGCGGAAACCGTCACGGGAGATCTTGCCCATGGAGCGACGCAGATCCTTGTGCTGCCTGGTGACCACGCGCGCCCCGAAATCCCGGTCGGGCCTGGTCTCGTTGCGCGCGACCGCCAGCTCCCCGGGCACGTCCAGGATGATCGCGTCGACCAGCACGTTGTGCGACTTCGCGAGCTCGACCAGCTTCTTGCGCGCCTCCCACTGGACGTTCGTGGCGTCCACGACCGTCAGCAGCCCGCGCCGCAGGCGGGTGCCGACGATGTAGTGGAGCACGTCGAAGGCGTCAGGGGTGGCGGCCTGGTCGTTCTCGTCGTCGGAGACCAGCCCTCGGCAGAAGTCGGAGGAGATCACCTGAGTCGGCGCGAAGTGCCTGGCGGCGAAGGTCGACTTGCCGCTGCCGGACACCCCCACGAGCACGACCAGCGACATCTCCGGTACGGCGATCTCAGTCATCTCCACCTCCCGCGCTTCCTGCGCTTCCCGCACTCGCGGGCCCTTCCGTGCCCGCGGAACCCCCCGCACTCCCGAGACCGCCCGCCGCGCCCGCGAGGCCGAACAGGGCCATCTGGGTGGGCGGGCCCACCTCGTGGTCGTCGTCGCCGACCGGCAGGAACTCGACGCGGTAGCCGTACTCGCCGCACACCTTTGCCGCCCACGCGTGGAACTCGGCGCGGGTCCACTCGAAGCGGTGGTCGGGGTGGCGCATGCCGCTCAGGAACTCGTAGCGGACGTTGTGCTCGGCGTTGGGGGTCGTCACGATCACGTGCCCCGGCTGGGCGGCTCCGAAGACCACCCGCTCCAGCGCGTCCAGGCGCGGCGGGTCGACGTGCTCGACGACCTCCATCAGCACCGCGGCGTCGTATCCGGCGAACCGGGCGTCGGTGTAGGTCAGCGCTCCCTGGAACAGCTCCAGCCGCTCCCGCCGGCGCTCGGGCATCCGGTCGAGTTTCAGGCGCCTGGCCGCGAGCGCCAACGCCTGGGAGGAGACGTCCACCCCGGCCACCCTGGTGAAGCGGGGCCGCTCAAGCAGCGCCCCGACCAGGCGGCCGGAACCGCACCCGAGGTCGATGACGGTGCTCGCGCCCAGCCCCTCCAGCGTGGCGAGCACGGCCTCCAGGCGCAGGGTGTTCAACGGCCGCCTGGCGGCACCCGCGGGCCTGGCCTGCCCCTCCCCCTCGGGAGGAGCATCACCGGCGGGGAGGACCTCGCCCGGCGCGCTGTTCCCACCGGGGGCGATGGCGGGCGCCGCCGCGGGGTCCTCCTCGACAGGGGGTTCGAGGTCCTCCTCCACGTCGTCGCCGATCTCGGCGAGGCGGGCGAAGGCGGTACGGGTGAGGGCTCGGCGACGGCCGAGGTAGCGGCGGGCGATCAGGTCCCGGGCGGGGTGGGCGGCCAGCCACGACTCCCCCGCCCTGATCAGCTTGTCCACCTCGTCGGGGGCCACCCAGTAGTGCTTGGCGTCGTCGAGGACCGGGAGCAGCACGTAGAGCTGGTTGAGCGCGTCGGCCAGGCGGACCTCCCCGCGCAGCACCAGCCGCACGTAGCGGGAGTCGCCCCACTCGGGGAACTCCTCGTCCAGCGGCAGGGCGGTCGCCTCGACCCGCCAGCCCAGCGGCTCGAACAGCCGGTGCGCGAGTTCGGGACCCCCCTTGCACGGCAGCACAGGCAGGGTGATCTCCAGCGGGATCGGCCCCGCGGCCAGTTCGGGACGGCTGTCACAGCGCCCGGTACGCGCCGTGCGGAACACGTCGGCCAGCGCCACGGCCAGCAGCGACGACGCGGCGTAGGGCCGGTCGTTGACGTACTGGCCCAACGTGTAGTCGGGCGTGGACCGGTCGCGCGAGCGCACCAGGCGGATCGGGTCGACATCGAGCATCAGCGCGGCCGTACAGCGCTCCTCGCCCGCCTCGGGGTAGAGGACGCGTGCCACACCGCACGACTGGCCGAACTCCTGGATCCGGTCGGGATGCTTGTGCAGCAGGAACCCGAGGTCCGTGGCGGGCCGTACGGTGGTTGAGATCGTCAGCAGCACCCGGCTCAGTGTGCCGCACGCCCACCGGGACGGCTATGGGTTATTGCTCCCGAACACACCCGACACGGCCATCGCCCAAAAGCACATGAAACGGCCATCTATTGACGGCTCCGGATCACTACGACACGGTCATCGATTGGGCGAGCCGGCGCCGTTTCACCGGCGCGGAGTTCACCAGCGCAGGATCGCCCTGACCCCGTCGACGTCGGCCAGGACCTCCGAGGCCTTCCTGTCCAGAACGATCACTTCGGCGTCGATGTCCAGGGCGCGCTCGATCATGCGCTCTCCCGTCCTGTGCTCCTCGACGAGCGTCGATTCTCCCGGTGGGGTCTCGTCGGGCGGATAGAACAGCCCTTCGGCGGCACGCTTGCCGCTCCACTCGCTGGATTCGTCCAGCAGCAGCAGCTGCGCCACCCGGCTCCCGTTCAGCACGTTGAGCATGTCCCGCAGGTCGAGCGCGCCGCGCTCCCGCAGGTCGTCCAGCTCGTTGTCGAACAGGATCCTCCAGGTGAACCGAAACTTCGTGTCCTCATGCGGGTCGACGGTCACGTAGAAGACAGCACCCCCAGCTCGTCGTTGATGGAGACTCCCGCAGAGCAGCACGATCGAATCTCACGACGTTCCCCGCTAATGGTCCCGGCTCCTAAACCTATGGCCCCACTCGGAAGGGGCCATCGTCACAATCGGGAAAACGCCTTCCTCCTTCACCTGTCTTTACCTGCCGAGTGCGTTCCGGGGACGAGAACCACCAGGACGGCAAACCCGTCGTCGACGGCACGGTGGT
>NZ_JBEXUE010000609.1:0-5156 GCF_040614275.1 Streptosporangium sp. NPDC006013 | reverse complement strand
CGGCGTGTCACTGGTGTCACGTAATGGCTCACGAGTCGTTCGAGGACCCCGGCACGGCCGCGCTGATGAACGAGCACTTCGTCAACGTGAAGGTCTCTCGACGCGCCGGAGGGCATCGAGGTAGTCGGGCTCTGGGGACATGGCCGCGGCCAGGCGCAGGTGTGGCAGGGCCTCGGGGTGGCGGTTGGCACGTTCGAGGGTCCTGCCCAGCAGGAACCGGGCGTAGTGGTCACCGGGGGTGCGCTCCAGCAGCGACTCCAGCGTCTCGCTCGCCCGGCCTAGCTGGGCCGAACCAAAGTAGGCGCGGGCCGCCAGCAGGCGGACGACGGGGTCCCCGCCGTGCTCGGCCATCAACGGCTCCAGGGTCCGCAGGGCGCCGAGGGGATCTCTGACACCCAGCAGGGCCTCGGCCTGGCGTAGCCACCTGACCTCGTCGGGGAGTTCCCGCCGGGGAGCGGCGTGCCGCACCAGGTCGGCGAGGACCTCGGGCGGCTGCGCGCCCGCGACCGCCGTGTCACCCACCACGAAGGTCGGCGAGGTGGCGATGCCGACGGCCTTGCCGCGCAGCAGCTCGGAGCGGACCTCCGCCGCCCCCTCGCCGCGCTCCAGAGCCTCGGTCATGCCCCCGAGTCCGGCCTCGGCGGCGAGCGCCGCCAGCGTGCCGCGGTCTCCGATGTCGGAGCCCTCGACGAAGTGGGCACGCAGGATCCGCTCCACGACCGCGTCCTGGAGCGCCGCGCCGCCGCGGCCGTAGGCGAGGGCGATGACCCGGTGGGCGTCGAACGTGTTCGCCCGCCAGACCGCTCCCCAGCGCCGCCCGCCGTCGTCGGCGCGCTCGCCGATCTGCTCCGCGGCGGCGACGCGCGAGACCCGGGCCCGGTTCTCGGCCGGGGTCAGGACGGGGTGGCAGGCCCGCAGGGCACCCTCGGCGACCGGGTCGCGAAGGGCGTCCTGCAGCGGCTCGGACCGTGCCGGAGCCATCGGGTCGATGAGGTACGGGCGCCAGACGATCTCCACGTCCGCGCCGAGGTCGGCCTGCTCCAGCCGTCGCTTGCCGATGTAGGCCCACGCGCAGACCATGTCGGCCCAGACTTCGATGCGCTTCATGGCCGCTACAACAAACGACAGGTGTCGTTTATTCGACAGGTGTCGTTTAAAGTTGACGGCGTGCCCGGAGACGATCCCAGAATCCGCAGAACCCGCGCCCGGCTGCGGTCCGCCGCCCTGGAGTTGACTGCCGCGCGCGATCCCGACTCGATCACCGTCGCCGAGATCGCCCAGCTGGCCGGGGTGAACCGGGCCACGGTCTACGTTCACTACCGTGACCGCGACGACCTCGTGCTCGATGCCATGGAGGCCGCGGTCAAGGAACTGGCCGCCGAGGCCGCGCGGTGTCCCTACCGGGAGCCGGGGCCGGTGCCGGCGTCGCTGGTCGCGCTGTTCGAACACGTCGGTGAGCGAGCCCCGCTCTACCGGCGGATGCTCGGACCCGCCGGCAGCGCCCGCTTCTGCGCGCGGCTGCGCGAGGCGTTGGTCGCGGAGCTGCGCGGCCCCTTCGCGGCGGGCTCCCGGCCCCCCGGGCACGACGAGGTGCCACCGGAGATCCACGCCCATCATGTGGCGGGCGCGCTGGTCGGGCTCTTCACGTACTGGCTGGGAGAGCATCCGTCCCGTCCGGCCGAGGAGATCGCGGCGGTGGCGTGGAACCTGATCCGCTGATGTGGACCCCGGTGGCCGGGAGTGGACGACGCCGGTCCGGCGATCCCCGGCACCGTCAGGAAGGTCGGCACTTTCGGGGAGGCCCCTCGGGGAGGGGGCGTGAGCGACGATGGCGATCGGTGACGTCCATCCCATCCGGCTCATCGATCCCTTAAGTGGTGGTAAAACCGGGGAAAATGCAGCGGATTGACGGGAACGCTGCCCGAATATGATGTCGAACTCTTACGCTGTCTCAGAGGCTTCCGATGAGCCCGATGGCGGAGGGGTTCCGTGGCGGACGTGCATCCCGAGCATGCGCAACTCCAGGCGGACCGGATCTACCTGGGCTGGCAGTATGCGCTGTTGCACCCGGATCCAGGTCCGGCTCCCAAGCGACCCTCGCCGGTGGAGAATCCCGCGGAGCCCGTCGACCCCGAGTGGGTGCGCAGGGAACGCCTCAACGAAGCCCTCCTGAACCGGCCGGTCAAGATCGTCCGTGCGTTCATGGCCGCGCTCGCCACGCTGATCCTCGTCCTCGGCCTCACCGAGATGCTGAGCTGGTCGTTCGCCGTCGTCGGGGTGATCGCCGCCGGTGGCATCGCGGTGTTCTGCAGCTACGCCGTCCACCAGGGCGACCGGGCGGTCCGCCACCGCATCAGGGAGCGGGAGGTGGCCGGTGACCGGCTACGGGAGGAACGGGATCGGGAGCTCTTCGCCGCACAGGAGGAGCACGCCGCCCGCTACCGGGAGTGGGCCGAGAAGAAGGAGCGCCACGACCGCCAGCTGACCTGGTACGCGGTGGCCGTGCCCGACGAGATCGACCGGATCGACGTGGCCGGCGGCACGCTGCCCGGCTGGTCGGCGCTGATCACACTGCTCGGCGCGACCCGCCTCTACAGTGGTGGCCACCTGACCGTGCTCGACCTGTCCGAGGGCGCGATCGCCAAGGACCTGATCGAGCTGGCGCGCAGGGGCGGTGACGACCCGCTGGTCTGGGTGCTGCCGGTCGACCTCCCCAAGCTCGACCTGGGTGCCACGCTGGCCCCCGAGGCGTTCGCCGACGTCCTCGCCCACGTCGTGAGCGTCAGCGAGGAGCACCGCACGACCAGGGACCTGTCGTTCGACAACGCGATCCTGGAGCGGGTGCTGGAAGTCCTCGGCGAGAGTGCCACGATCAACCAGGTCACCGCCGCGCTGCGCGCCCTGGCCCAGGTCGGCGACCCCCGGGAGGACCTGCGGTGCGGCCTGATCACCGCCACCCAGCTGGAGCGGATCGGCACGCTTTTCGGCCGTGGCGTCAGCGACCGCGTGGTGATCGAGCGGGCCTGGGCGCTGGAGTCGCAGCTGCGCAAGCTGGAGACCCTCGGCTCGGAGGCGGTGCGCCTGCCGCCCGCGCGCCTGCGGGTCGTGTCGATGGACCGCCAGGCGGGCGTGTTCGGCAACCGCGTCCTGGGCACCTACGTGGCCACCGCGCTGACCCACATCCTGCGCCAGTCGCCCGCCTCCGAGCGGCCCTGGTACCACACGATCATCGTCGCGGGCGCGGACAAGCTCCGCGGTGACGTGCTGGACCGGCTCATGGACGCCTGCGAGACCTCCAGGACCGGGCTGGTGCTCACCTATCGCTCGCTGACCCCGACCGTGCGGGAACGGCTCGGGCGCGGGCACGCGGCGGTCACGTTCATGCGGCTCGGCAACGCCGAGGACGCCCGGATCGCCAGCGAGCACGTCGGCACCGAGCATCGCCTGGAGCTCGCCCAGCTCACCGAGACGATCAGTGCCGCCGGGGCCGGTATGGACGGCGGCTACATCTCCACGGTCGGCCAGGCGGAGGAGGGCGACGACGAGCGCGACGTGAGCCGCGCGGACCTCAAGGAGGACATCACCTTCTCCACCGAGTGGGGCCGCCGCGCGACCAAGGCGATGGGGGAGACGGAGCGGGTGTTGCACCGTTCCCGGGAGTTCCTCGTCGAGCCTCACCAGCTCCAGCAGCTTCCCACCACCTCGGTGATCGTCACCGACGCCACCGCCGAGGGGCGCAGGGTCCGTCTCGCCGATGCCAATCCGGCCATACTGACCTTCCCCAAGACGACGCTGGGCGAGTTCGACGAGATCAAGGAAGCCGTGCTGGAGCGCGTACAGGAGAGCAAGGCGGAGCCGCGCGAGCCGAGCCCGTTCGAGGACGCGCCGCCCAACCTCGGCCCGCCTCCGGCCAGGCTCGACTGGCGCCGCCGCCAATGAGGTCCGGGCCCGCGCCGCCGACGAGCCGGTGGGCGGGGGTTCGGCCGGTGGGGATCCGGGTAGCGATGATCCCGTCGGGGACGGTATCGCCGGGCATGCCAACGGGGCGTCCGTATGTCGTAATGGGATGGTCAATGTGGAGGTGCGAGCCCCGAGTCAGGTTCGACCGTGGTTACGGGGGTGACCTACCCCCGATTACGCGTCGGCCGGTATGGCGGAGTGATCCGTGAAGCGTCAACCCTCCGGCCTGGAGCCGGGTCCCCCGGGTGGAGACCAAATGCAGCCAAGTGTGTCCCGTCCGCCCAACGCCCTGACCGGTCCCTGGTACAGAATCCAGGCGATCACAGCGCCCTCGCGCAGTTCCTCCGCCGAGTGGGACTTCGTCACGGTCCTGCCCGCCGTGCTCTCCACGGCCCAGCGCAACCGGCCCTTCGTGGTCGGCTGGCTCTCACGGGGGTCCGGCGCCCCGCTGGAGCTGATCACCAACGCGGGGCCGCTGACTCCGCCGCGCCCGCCCCGCAGGGCCGCCACCGAGGTCGAGCACGCCCCCGGCGGTCCCGAGCCGCTGCTCTTTCCCAGCGGCGCCCGCGGCGTCCGGATCGGTGACGAGTGGCTCCGCGACCTGTCCGACCTGGTGTGGACCGTCTGCCCCGGCCGGCAGGCCCCGCCGCTCGGCGGCCGTCGCGAGCCGGACGCCGACGAGATCAGGCGGCCGACGCTTTTCGAGTCGACGCTGGTCACGCTCATGTCCCGGCCGTTCGCCTGGCTGGTGGTGGCCGAGCAGACCGACCTGCTGGACGCCGAGGTCGCGCACCTGCGCACCCAGCTCAACGTGTTGCGGCAGTACGGCGACGCCTCCGAGCGCTCCCGCTACGACGCGGAGCGGGCCGAGCGGCGCATGCAGGAGCTGGACGCCTTCCGCGAGGCGGGGCTGTGGAACGTCCGGTTGCTGGCCGGGGCCGCCGGTCCCGAGGAACTGCGCCAGATCGCCCCGGTGCTCGTCGGCTCCGCCGAGATGAGCCACCACCCCTACCGCCTGCGCAGCGCGCTGTCCGGCCCCGTACACGGTTTCGCCGAGGCGCTGGCGGTGACCCTGCAGGATCCGGCGGACGGCCTACCGCTGGCATGACGCACCTGACCGCCGGTGTCCGTCAAAGCGGAGCGAGCTCACCGGTTGATCTCATGCGCGTGTGGAGGACACGGTGGACGGACCGCAC
>NZ_JBEXUE010000608.1:0-5185 GCF_040614275.1 Streptosporangium sp. NPDC006013 | reverse complement strand
TCGGCCACCGCCACATCCGCTTGCTCCAGCGAGCCGACGGCTACGGCTACACCACCCACCCGGAAACGCGGCACCGCGCCGCGTTTCCTCCCCCGCCCGAAGGCGGGGGTCTCCACGCTGGAGGTATCTGATGACCCCGGCGCGGCCCGACGCGCGGACCCTGATCGACACCTTCCTCGATCCCGGTACCTGGCTCTCGTGGGACGAGCCCCCCGCCGACCCCTCCCCGGCCAACCCGGGATACGCCGAGGAGCTGGCCGTGACCCGAGCCAGGACGGGATATGACGAGGCGGTGGTCTCCGGGGAGGGCCTGCTCGACGGGCGCCGGGTGGCGATCGTCGCGTGCGAGTTCTCCTTCCTGGCCGGCTCGATCGGGGTGGCCGCCGCCGAGCGGCTCACCGCCGCGATCGAGCGGGCCACCGCCGAGCGGCTCCCGCTGCTGGCGGCCCCCGCCTCGGGCGGCACCCGGATGCAGGAGGGCGCGGTGGCCTTCGTCCAGATGGTGAAGGTCACCGCCGCCGTGGCCGCGCACCGCGCCGCGGGCCTGCCGTACGTCGTCTACCTGCGCCATCCCACCACCGGTGGCGTCTTCGCCTCCTGGGGCTCGCTGGGGCACGTCACCGCGGCCGAGCCGGGCGCGCTGATCGGGTTCCTGGGGCCGAGGGTGTTCGAGGCGCTGCACGGCTACCCGTTTCCCGAGGGTGTTCAGGTCGCCGAGAACCTCTTCGCCCGCGGCCTGGTCGATGCTGTGGTGTCGGCCGAGGACGCCCGGCGGGTCGCCATCCGGGTGCTCGCCGTGCTGTGCGCCCCCCGTGAGGGGCTGGATCCGGGTCCCGAGCCGGACGAGTGGATCCCGGTGGTCCAGGCGTGGGACGCGATCAGCCGCTCCCGCCGCGACGACCGCCCCGGCGTGCGGGCGCTGCTCAAGCTCGGAGCCTCCGAGGCCACCTCGCTCAACGGCACCGGTGTGGGCGAGCACGATCCCGGGCTGATCCTCGCCCTGGCCAGGTTCGGCGAGGTCCCCGCGGTCGTGCTCGGCCAGGACCGGCGGCGCCAGCGGATCGACGCCCCGCTCGGCCCGGCCGGGCTCCGGGTCGCCAGGAGGGGGATGCGCCTGGCCTCCGAGCTGGGGTTGCCACTGGTCACCGTGATCGACACCGCCGGGGCCGCGCTCTCCAGGGCGGCGGAGGAGGGCGGCCTGGCCGCCGAGATCGCCCGCTCCGTGGCCGACCTGGTGATGCTCGACGCCCCGACCGTCTGCCTGCTGCTGGGGGAGGGCGCGGGCGGCGCCGCCCTCGCGCTGCTCCCCGCCGACCGGGTGCTCTGCGCCCAGCACGGCTGGCTGTCGCCGCTCTCCCCGGAGGGAGCGTCGGCGCTGCTGTACCGGAGTGTTGACTTCGCCCCGGAGATCGCCGAGGCCCAGGGGGTGAGATCCACGGACCTGCGCCGGGACGGCCTCGTCGACCGGATCATCCCGGAGTTCCCCGACGCCGCCTACGAGCCGGAGGCGTTCTGCCGCCGGGTCTCGCGGGCACTGGAGTACGAGATCGCGACCCTGCTGAGGCGGCCCCCCGCGGACCGCCTCGCCGCCAGGCTCTCCCGCTACCGCCGGCTCGGCGTGGGCTGAGCGGGCGGCGGCGACGGGATGACGGCGGGTCTCCACCCCGGCCGCGCGTCGTGGCAGGTCACCTGGGGGCCCTCAGGCGGACGTCAGGCGCGAGGGGAGGTCACGGCTCCGAGAGCACCGGGGTGAGCGGGACCGGCAGGCGCTCGATCCGCACGGAGAAGACCTCGTCACGGGGGACGACCACCTCGTACGCCCCGTGGTCGACCATCCAGTAGCCCAGGGCCTCGGCCTTCACCCCGCTGTGCCCGGTGTAGGCGATGTGCAGGCTCTCCTCACCGTTCTCCTCGGAGACGTCAAGGACCAGGCAGGGCTCACCGCCGAACGCGCCGACGGTGCGGACCAGCACCAGCCAGTCGAGGTCCTCGCGCGCGACGACCAGCCGCCAGTAGCCGGAGGCCGCCTCGAAGCCCGGCTGGGCCTCCTCGTTGAACAGCACCACCTCGGTGGTACCCGGGCCGAGGGCGGCGGCGTACGTCCGGCCGGAGTAGTGGGCGGCGAACCCCGAGGCCACCGGCTCGATCTCGGCGCTCATGAGGCGGGCCGCCAGCTCAGGCCGTCGTAGCGGCCGAAGAGGCGCTCCTCGCCGTCGGTCACGTGGATGATCTCGGCCCCGGCGGGGATCGGCATGGGCGTGGTGTGGAACTGCGGCACGACGTGATCCCGCGAGGTGGTGAAGCCGTTCCCGGCGAAGGGCGGTGAATCGTTCCAGTCACCACCCATGTGCGGGCCGTACGGCACGACGTAGGCGTCCATGTCGCGGGCGTACCAGCGCATCAGATAGATCTCCGGGACGGTGGCGGTCAGCTCCGAGCCGTCGAACCCCAGGTCGAGACCGGCGAAGAGCTGAGCGGGGGTGGTCAGCCGCGCGCAGTCCTGAACCCGGTACACGTATCCGGAGATCACGGTGCGTCTGCCGGCCAGATAGGGCACGAGCAGCCGAGGAGGTATGACCTTCTGCATCTGCGTTCTACGCCCAGGTGGATCACTCACGGTCGGCATTTTACGATCCACCGGCCCGGAGTCGCCGGTGTTCCAGGCACGGCAGGGCATTCCGGGTGGCAATCGTGATCTGGGAGTCGAATTCGCATATCTGTACGCCGGGTCCGGGGCCCATATCGGTGCGTACCACCCCCATCGGGTCGACCAGCATGCTCCGCCCGATCCCGAAGTTGTCGCGGGCCTCCGGATTCGGCGCCTGGCCCACGGCCGCGACCCAGGTGGTGTTCTCGATCGCCCGGGCCCTGACGAGGGTGGTCCAGTGCTCCTCCTTCATCGGCCCGGAACCCCATGCGGCGATCACCGCGAACAACTCGGCCCCGGCGTCCACCAGGGCTCTGGTCAGCTCGGGGAAGCGGATGTCGTAGCAGGTGACCAGGCCCACCCGGAGCCCGGCCAGCTCCACCACGACCGGCGTGTCGCCCGGCGCGACCAGCTCGGATTCGCGGGCGCCGAAGGAGTCGAACAGGTGGATCTTCCGGTAGGCCGCCTCGATCGAGCCGGTGGGGCCGATGGCGACCGCGGTGTTGTGGACCCGATGATCACCGGGCTCGAACACCCCCGCGATCACCGAAAGGCCGTGCTCCCGTGCGGCTTCGGCCAGCCCGGTGACGAACGGTCCGTCCAGCGGCTGGGCGAGGTCGGTGATCCTCCTGCCGTACCGGGTGAGCGTGGCCTCCGGGAAGATCGCCAGCTCGGCGCCGCCCGCGGCGGCCTCGCCGAGGGCCGTGCGGGCACGGTCGAGGTTGGCGGCGGGGTCTTCCGAGACCGGGATCTGGCAGAGGGCGATGCGCGTCACGGGTGTGACCCTATCCGTCGGTTCGGCACTCGTTCCATCCACGTGAGGCTCCGCCACGCCCATTCCAGTGGTCCGTACCTGAATCTGGCCAGCCACGCCCGGCTGAACAGCACCTGAAACACCAGGACGGCGACCGAGAGCGCCACACCGGCCAGCCGGGTCGCATCCGAGGTGAGCAGTGGCAGGAAGAGCAGGATGATCGGTGTGCTCATCAGGTAGTTGGTCAGCGCCATCCGGCCGAGCGGCGCCAGGGCCGCCAGCAGTGGGTCACGCAGCCGGGTCCTGAGCGCCAGCAGCAACCCGGTGCAGTAGGCCGTGGCGGCGGCGAGCCCGGCGGCCGGGTAGACGGCCCGGTTGAAGAGGACGGGGTCGCCCGCGATGCGTACCCAGAGCCAGGTGAGCGCCACGCCCAGCACCACGCTCGCCGCGAACGCGAACGGCAGCAGCCACTCGGGCGGCGGCCGCTGCATCATGGCCATGCCCAGCACGAACAGCCCGGGGATGAGGATCACCCCGCCGCCCTGGTGTACCGCCCAGGCGGTGAGGGCGACGCCCAGCAGCACCACCGCGGGCTGCGGGAAGAACGAGGCGGGCAGCAGGATCAGCGCCCCGAAGATCGCGTACGGCAGGAGCACCTCGCCGGGGTTGACGATCTGGTGGAGCGCGCCCAGCGCCGCGAGCACCGCCAGCCTGCGCAGCAGCACGGCCCGGGGGCTCTCGGTCCGCTCGGCCGCCGACCGGAGGAAGAGGACGAAGCTCAGCCCGAACAGGAACGAGAAGATCGGATAGAACCTGCTCTGCAGCAGGTTGTCGATCGCCCAGTCGACCGCGTTCTGGCCTGGGTTCCTCAGCTGGTCGCGGGTGTGCTGCCAGGTGTTGACCAGCATGATCCCGCACACCGCGAAGCCGCGGAGCGCGTCGAGCTCATGGAATCGTCGGGTCACAGGAAATAGACGTATCACCCCATAATCAACTATGCATAGATGATCTCCCCCGTAAGCCCTCTCGGAGGTGTGGCGATCGCCGCCCGCGCGAACCCGCGAGCGGGACATCACACCGGTACCGCGACACCGTCGCGGGGTTCTCGGCCGGTTCGGCTCTCCCCGGGTGACCCTGGTCAGGCGGTTATCCCGGCCCGCCGACCGGCTGGACCGGGGATGCGAAGTCCTTGCCGGACGTCGTCCGGTAAAACGAGTCGCCACTCTGGGTAACTATCTCTATCCTCTCGGTCATGGTATCGCTGTGATACCAGATTCGCCGTACGGTGGGAGGCATGGCTATGACATTGCGGCTCTCCGACGAGCAGACCGAAGCCCTCCGGCGACGCGCGGAGCGAGAGGGGCGGAGCATGCAGCAGGTGGTGCTGGCGGCCGTGGAGGAATACCTGGTGCGCCATTCCGATGACGAGGAGGTTCATCGGCTCGGCGTGGAAGCGGTGCGCCGATGGAAACCCGTTCTTGATCGGCTCGCCGAATGACCCGTTGTCTCACGGTGGAGCAGGTTCTCGATCTCGCGGAGTTGGCCATCGGAGCTACGCCGGAACTACGCGACCTGGGTCTGCTCGATTCCGCCGTGCACAGGCCCCAGGCGTCCATGTTCGGGCAGGAGGCATATCCGGACCTGTTCACCAAAGCCGCGGCCCTGCTTCATTCACTGGCCGCCAATCATCCGTTCGTGGATGGAAACAAGCGGGTGGCGTGGGTGGCGACGGTCGTCTTCCTGGCATGGAACAGGAGGGCGATCGACACCGGCGATGACGAGGC
>NZ_JBEXUE010000607.1:0-5187 GCF_040614275.1 Streptosporangium sp. NPDC006013 | reverse complement strand
GGGGCGCGGCCTGCCGGGCCCCCGGGTGGGGCGGCCTGCGCTCCGGGAAGGGGTGGGTCATCGCTGTCTCCTCGGATCGAACGTGGAGACGGCGGCGAGCTGCTCGAACAGCCGCCGCTCCTCCTCCGACAGCCGGGCCGGAACCATGATCCGCACCTCGGCGTACAGATCACCCGCCTTGTTCCGGGGACTGGGCATCCCCCGGCCGCGCAGCCGCAGCCGCTTGCCGCTGGAGGTGCCCGCCGGCACCTTGACCTTGGCCTCGCCCGCGGGGGTGTCGACCGCGACGGAGGCGCCGAGCGCCGCCTCCCACGGGGTGACCTGGAGCAGGACGTGGATGTCTCGCCCCTCGACCCGGTACCGGGGGTGCGGCGCGATCCTGACGATCAGGTAGAGGTCGCCCGCGGGTGCCCCGTCGCCGCCCCTTCCCCCCTGCCCGGCCAGCCTGATGCGCTGCCCGTCTGAGACGCCTGCGGGAATCTCGATCTGCAGCCTGCGCGAGCCGACGGTGATCGAGCGGCGGCCGCCCCGGTAGGCCTCCTCGACGGTCAGCTCGATCTCGGCCTCCTGGTCGGCGCCGGGGATCGGCCCCCAGCCTCCACCGGCCCTGCCTCCCCGCGCTCCCCGTCCGGAGAACAGCCCTTCGAGAAGGTCGTCGAGGTCGATCCCCTCCCCGAAGCCGGCCTGCTCTCCGGCCCTGCCCCAGCCGGCACGGCCCGCCCCCGCCCCCGCGCCGGCACGCGCACGGCGGCCTTGGTCGCGCGCCCACGTCTCGGGGTCCACGTCCTCGGGCACCTGGCGGAAGTTCGGCCCGAACGTGTCGTAGCGGCGCCGGGTCGCGGGGTCGGACAGCACGCTGTAGGCCTCGGAGACCTCCTTGAAGCGGTCCTCGGCGGCCGGGTCCTTGTTGACGTCGGGGTGGTTGACCCGCGCCAGCTTGCGGTAGGCGCGCTGGATCTCCTCCTGGCTCGCGCCCCTCTGCACTCCGAGGATCTCGTAGAAGTCGCGGTCGGGGGGCATCATTCCCCCTTGGCCACCACGACCAGCGCGGGCCGTAGCTGTTGCTCGCCGTCTCCGTAGCCGGGCCGCACCACCTGCAGGACCGTGCCGTCGGGCACGCCCTCCTGCGGGAGCACGGCCACCGCCTCGTGCCTGGCCGGGTCGAACGTGGCGCCGGCGTCGTCGCGGCGTGGGTAGCCGAGGCGGGAGAGCACCTCCTGCGCCTGGTCCCTGATCGCCCGCATCCCGTCGACGATGGAGGCGGGGTCGGTCTCCGCGTGCTCCAGCGCGCGGTCCAGGTTGTCCAGCACGGGCAGCCACTCGGCGGCGGCCCGTGCCCGCTCCTCCTCCCGCATCCGCCCGGTGTCCCTGCTGACGCGCTTGCGCAGGTTGTCGAGGTCGGCGAGGGCGCGCCGCCAGCGGTCCTGCAGGTCGGTCACCAGGGCCTGGAGTTCCTCGACCCGGGCCTGGAGATCGGCCGGGGCGGCCCCTGCCTCCCCGCGCGCCTCCTGGGCATGCTGCTCTTGACCATGCGCTTCCTTGCCGCGCGTCCCTCGCGCATGGGCCTTCCTACCGTGTTCCTCCTGGCCGCCGTGCCGGCCCTGGGCCCGCGGCTCCTGGCCACGCGGATCCGGCTCATGACCGGGGACGTGACCGCCCTGCCCGGCTGCCTCACTCATCGGTCGTGAACTCCGCGTCGATGACGTCGTCGTCCCTGCCGCCACCCGCCTGGCCGCCCGGAGCCCCGGACGCGCCCTCCCCCGGGGCGCCCGGGCCGGAAGCACCGGAGGCCGACGCGCCGAGGCTGTGGTAGACCTGCTGCAGCTCGGCGGTGAGCGAGCGGACCCGGTCGAGCGGGGCCTCCTGCTTGATCGCCTCGCGGGCGTCGTTCACCAGCATCTCGCCCCGCGCCTTCTCATGGACGGGCACCGACTCACCCAGCTCGGCCAGGCGGTGCTCCACCTGGTAGGCGGCGCTGTCGAGCTCGTTGCGCGCGTCGATGACCTGCCGCATCCGCTGGTCCTCCTCGCGGTGCCGCTCGGCGTCGGCGACCATCCGCTCGACCTCGCCGGTGTCCAGGTTCGAGCTCTCACTGATCGTGATGCGCTGCTCGGCACCGGTGTCCTTGTCCTTGGCGGAGACGTTCAGGATCCCGTTGGCGTCGATGTCGAAGGTCACATCGACCTGCGGCACGCCGCGCGGAGCGGGCCTGATGTTCTCCAGCCGGAACCGGCCGAGGGAACGGTTGTCGGCGGCGCGCTCGCGCTCGCCCTGCAGCACGGCGACGTCCACGGCGGTCTGGTTGTCCTCCGCGGTGCTGAACACCTCGGACCGGCGGGCCGGAATGGTGGTGTTGCGCTCGATGACCTTCGTCATGACCCCGCCGAGCGTCTCGATGCCGAGGGAGAGCGGCGTCACGTCCAGCAGCACGACGTCCTTCAGCTCGCCCTTGATGACGGCGGCCTGGACCGCCGCGCCCAGCGCCACGACCTCGTCGGGGTTGACCGTCATGTTCGGGTCCTTGCCACCCGTCATGCGGCGTACCAGGGTCTGCACCGCGGGCATCCTGGTCGAGCCGCCCACCAGGATCACCTCGTCGATGTCGTCGGCGGTGAGCTTGGCGTCGGCCATGGCCTGCTGGATGGGGGGCTTGCACCGTTCGAGCAGGTCGGCGGTGATCTCCTCGAAGGTGGAGCGCCGCAGCGTGGCGTTCAGGTGTTTGGGGCCCGAGGCGTCCGCCGTGATGAAGGGCAGGCTGACCTGCGTCTGGCTGACCGCCGACAGCTCGACCTTGGCCTTCTCCGCGGCCTCGAAGAGCCGCTGCAGGGCCTGGGGATCCTGGCGCAGGTCGATGCCGTTGTCCCGCTGGAACTCGTCGGCGAGGTGGTCGACGATGCGCCGGTCGAAGTCGTCACCGCCCAGATGGGTGTCGCCCGCGGTCGCCCGTACCTCGACGACGCCGTCGCCGATGGCGAGGATGCTGACGTCGAAGGTGCCGCCGCCCAGGTCGAAGACGAGCACGGTCTCGTTCTCCTTGCGATCGAGGCCGTAGGCGAGAGCCGCCGCGGTCGGCTCGTTGACGATCCGCAGGACCTCCAGGCCGGCGATCTTCCCCGCGTCCTTGGTGGCCTGACGCTGGGAGTCGTTGAAGTACGCGGGCACGGTGATGACCGCCTCGGTGATCTTCTCCCCCAGGAACTTCGAGGCGTCGTCCACCAGCTTGCGCAGCACGGCCGCGGCGATCTCCTCCGGCGCGTACAGCTTCTCGTGGATCTTGAAGCGGACGGCACCGTCCGGACCTGGGACGACGTCGAACGAGACGGCGTTCATCTCGCTGGTGACCTCGTCGTAGCGGCGGCCGATGAAGCGCTTGGCCGAGTAGATCGTTCCCTTGGGGTTCAGGATCGCCTGGCGGCGGGCAAGCTGCCCGACCAGGCGCTCACCGTTCTCGGTGAACGCCACGACCGACGGCGTCGTCCGCACCCCCTCGGCGTTGGGGATCACCGTGGGCTTGTCGCCCTCCATCGTGGCGATCACCGAGTTGGTGGTGCCGAGGTCGATTCCAACTGTTTTAGGCATGCTGATCTCCTGTGCGACATAACGGGAACGACACTCGCCGGACGGCATCGCCGCCCCGATCCTCGGGCCTGATCACTCCACGCCCCGGTGAGGCCGGTGATCCAGGTGGCGGGCACGGCACGGCGGTGCGGGCCCTGCTCAGGGAGCGCCGATCAGATCTGCTGTGGCGTCTGCGGGGACATGCCCACGTTGAGCAGCCTGCGCGCCTCGGCCGCGTACGGGGTCTCGACCAGTACCTCGTAGCGGTCGGCGACGATCGAGCTCGACGAAAGAAAATCACGCTTGCCCCCGGTGAGCGCGTGGCCGATCAATCCGAAGATCGCGCCGGCCACGGCACCCCAGATCAGGCCCCACAGGACCAGGACGAAGGGGAAGCGGCCCGGAGTGAAGATCGCGAAGAACAGGCCGATCAGCAGGCCGAACCAGGCACCGGCACCGGCTCCCATCCACGCGGCGCGAAGGTAGGTCAGCCGCCCGAGCACCCTCTCGACGAGCCGGAGTCCGACTCCGACGATCAGGGTGTGCTCGACCGGGAACTTCTGGTCGGAGAGCTGGTCCACGGCACGCTGGGCCTCGGCGTAGGTGCCGAAACCCGCCACCGCCTCATGGGCCTTCAAGGTGACATCCGATGGCATGGCACTTCCCTTCAACGGGTACCCGCGAAGTGGATCCTTACCCGCTCACCGTGCCTCTGGGGACGGCGCCCCCACATCCCCAGATCTGACAGTCATCTCCTTCGTACCCCGCCCCGCCACCCTGTTGGCCACCCCGCCTCACCGTCGTCTCCGACCCCGGCGCCGTTGCGGTCAGTCAGGTCCCAGACCGTGCCGGAAGGCGTACGTCACGGCCTGGGCACGGTCGCGCAGTCCCGCCTTGGCGAAGAGGTTGTTGATGTGGGTCTTGACCGTCGCCTCGGAGACGAACAGCTCTCCGGCGATCTCCGCGTTCGAGCAGCCCGCCGCTATCAGCCGCAGCACCTCGCTCTCCCGGCGGGTGAGCCCGTCGGGCAGGTCCGGCGCGCGGCGGTTCACGGTCACCGCCTCGGCCAGCCGCCGCTGGATACCGGGGTCGAACTGGGCCTGCCCCTCGACCACGGTCGCGATGGCCGAGGCCAGGGACTCGGCGTCGGTGTCCTTGGTCAGATAGCCCCGAGCCCCGGCGCCCAGCGCGGCGAAGACCGACTCGTCGTCGGAGTACGTCGTCAGGACCACCACATGGACCTCCGGGTGAGCCGCCCTGATCCTGCGGGTCGCCTCCACCCCGTCCATGCGGGGCATCCGCAGGTCCATCAGGACCACGTCGGGCCTGAGCTCGCCGACGAGCCGGACCGCCTCCCCGCCGTCGGCCGCCGCGCCGACGACCTCGATGCCGGGCAGCAGCCCCAGCAGCAGCACCAGCCCCTCGCGCACCACCGTCTGGTCGTCGGCCACCAGCACCCGCACGGTCACCTCGGCACCCCCGCTTCCCTCGAACCCGCCCGCGCTCCCCGGCACCTCTCCCGCCGGTGCGGGACCGGGTCGCGGTCGCGCGCCGCCTCCCCCGCATCCGCCCCGGCCCCGGCACCGGCGTGAGTCGTCCACGGCGCGGTGCCCGCCCCCGCGGCGGCGC
>NZ_JBEXUE010000606.1:0-5211 GCF_040614275.1 Streptosporangium sp. NPDC006013 | reverse complement strand
GACCAGCCCGAACGCGAGGTCGAACCGGCGGCGCTGGCCGCCGGAGAGAGCCCCGCCCGGCCGCTCCCGCAACGCGGTCAGCCCGAGTCGGCCGAGCACCTCGGCGACCCGCTCCCGCGCCTCGGCCGGGCGCATGCCGTAGAGCATCGCGTGGAGTTCCAACTCCTCCCCCACCGGGTTCGCCGGGGCGATCCCGCCGCTCTGGGACACGTAGCCGATGCTCCGCCGCACGCCCTTCGGGTCGGTGATCAGGTCGTGCCCGGCGACCGTGGCACTGCCCCCGGTGGGACGGAGCAGTGTGGTCAGCATGCGCATCGTGGTCGTCTTTCCCGCGCCGTTGGGACCGAGGAACCCGACGATCTCCCCGGCCTCCACCGCCAGGTCGACGCCCCGGACGGCCTCGACACCGCCGGGGAAGGTCTTGCTCAGAGCTGATGTCTTGATCATTTGATCGCCTCCATTCGTAAAGTAACACCAAATTTGGTGTCACTGCAAAATTTGTCCGACCCCATAGAATGACCTCATGAGTGAGGGCCTGCGTGAGCGCAAGAAGCGGGAGACCAGGGAGCGCATCTCCGACGTCGCCACCGGGCTGTTCATGATGCGAGGCTTCGACAACGTGACGGTGGCCGAGGTCGCCAGGGCCGCCGACGTGTCGGTCAACACGGTCTTCAACTACTTCGGCACCAAGGAGGACCTGCTCTTCGACCGGCGGCAGGAGGTGGAGGACCTGCCGAGCAGGGTGGTGCGGGAGCGCGGGCCGGGAGAGAGCGCGCTGGAGGCACTGCGCCGTGACTTTCTCGACGCGCTCGACACACGGCACCATCGCTATGGCTTTCACGAGGGCAGTGACGCCTTCACCCGGATGGTCGCCGAGAGCCCTTCACTCAACGCCCGGATCAGAGCGATGAACGAGGCGCGCGAGCAGGCCCTGGCCAGAACGCTCGCCGACGAGGCCGACGCCGACCCCGACGACCTCACCCCCGCGTTCGCCGCCGCCCAGATCTGCGCGGTGCTGCGCGGGCTGATGGTCCACGCCGTCCAGCGCATGCTCGCGGGCGAGACCCTCGACGCCATCGCCCCCGACCTGCGCCGGCAGGCCGAGTGCGCCTTCGAACTTCTGGAGTCGGGCATCGGCGGCTACTGCGTCAGGTCACCGAGCGCCCCGCACTGACCTGGCCCGACTCCCCGGGCGGAACCGGACCGCCGTCAACACGTTACGATCTTGGCTTGTCCTCGGCCATCCGACCCATCCGACCCCCTCAGGAGCCACCCGTGCCGACGCGCGAGCGTCTCCGCGCCGTGCTGGAAACGTCCCGTTTCCAGCACTTCATCACCGCCGTCATCGTGATCAACGCGGCCACACTCGGACTGGAGACCTCGACCGAGGCCGTCAAACGGTACGGCACGGTGCTCACCGTGATCGACCATCTGGCGCTCTACATCTTCGTCGCCGAACTGGCCGTCAAGCTCTACGCCCAGGGCTGGCGGTTCTTCCGCAACCCGTGGAACCTGTTCGACGCCGCGATCGTGACGGCCTCGCTGCTGCCCACCGCGGGTGGGCTCTCGGTGCTGCGGGCGCTGCGGATCCTGCGGGCGCTACGGCTGATCTCCGTGGTGCCGAGCCTGCGCAGGGTGGTGACCGCACTGCTCACCGCGGTGCCGGGGATGACCTCGATCGTGCTGCTGCTGGGACTTGTGCTCTACGTCGCGGCGGTGATGGGCACGAAGCTCTACCACGCCACCGCTCCTGAGTATTTCGGCGACCTGCCCACCTCGCTGTTCACCCTGTTCCAGATGATGACCGGGGACGCCTGGTCCGACATCACCCGCGAGGTGATGGACGAGCACCCGGAGGCGTGGGTGTTCTTCGTGGCGTTCATGCTGGTGTGCACGTTCGTGGTGCTGAACCTGTTCATCGCGGTGGTGGTCAGCGCGATGGAGGAGGAGCACGCCGAGGAGTCCGCGCAGGCGACCGCGGAGCTGGGGAGAACGGTGCTCGCCGAGTTGGCCGCGCTCCGGGCCGAGGTGCGGGAACTGCGGGACCAGGTCCCCGCGACGCGCGGCAGCGGTCCGGGTACGGCCGCGAACGGCGGGCCGGGGAGCAACGGCGCGGGGAGCAACGGTACGGGGAGCAACGGCGCGGGGAGCAACGGCGCGGGAGGCAACGGCGCGAAAAAGCCCGCCACCCGGAAGGCGGCGGGCCGGCGCCGCTGACAGGCGTCAGGTCAGCGCGAGTAGAACTCCACCACGAGCTGTTCGTCCACCGGGACCACGACCTGCTCGCGCAGCGGGCGGCTCAGCAGGGTGAAGCGGAGCTCGGCGTGGTCGACGCCGAGATAGGCGGCGACCCTCTCGTCCACGTACACGCCCTCGGAGGCGGCGACGAAGGGTTGCATCCGGCGTGACTTCTCGCGCACCGCGACGACCTGGCCCGGCCTGACCAGGTAGCTGGGAATGTCGACCTTGCGGCCGTCCACGGTGATGTGACCGTGGGCGACGTACTGGCGGGCCGCGTAGATGGACGGGGCGAGGCCGGAACGTAGCACCAGGGAGGCCAGGCGCGTCTCCAGCAGCACCACCAGCTCGGCGCCCGCACGGCCACCGCCGCGCAGCGCCAGGTCCCAGTAGCGACGCATCTGGCGCTCGGAGACGTCGTAGTACCAGCGCAGCTTCTGCTTCTCCAACAATCGCAGCCCGTAGTCACCGGTCTGCCGTCGGTTGGTCTTGCGACCGTGCTCACCCGGCGGGTAGGGGCGCTCCTCGAAGTATCGGACGGCCTTGCGGGTCAGCGGCACGCCCGCCCGGCGGGACAGGCGCACCTTCGGTCCGGTGTAGCGCACGCTCGCTCCTCTATGGTTAGGTTTACCTTAGTTAGGCAAGGCTAATCTTATACAGCAGTTTCTCCCCGACCTCAAGGAGAGCCGGTCCATGCAGCCAGTCACCGCTCCGCCGATCCCCGAGCGGGTCCGCACCCTCGCCGCCGGCGCCGCTCCCACCCACGTGTCCATCGCCGGAGGCGCCGGCCCCGCGATGCCCGCCAGAGGTGGTGTGGACGGCATCGGCCGGCCGGTGCTGCTCGTCCTGCCGGGCGACCCGCTCTATGGCGCCCGGGACGAGCCCGTGGTGACAGTGGACCTGACGTCGAACCGCTCGCTGGGGGAGCACGAGCTCTCGCGCGGCCTGCTCAAGGTGCAGGGATGGGCGCAGGCCGTGCCGGTGGCCGAGGTGCGGCGGACCGCTGTGGCGATCGCCGAGCGCTGCCCCGACGAGGCGCTGTTCGAGGTGCTGGAGGGGACGGAAGGTCCCAGGCTGCTACGGGTCGACGTCGGCAGGGTGATCTATCTGACCGGCCCCGAGTCGGGTGTGCTGGACGCCGAGGAGTATCTCGGCGCCGCCCCCGACCCGCTGATGGGCGAGGCCGAGCGCATGCTCCACCACGTCAACGGCGCCCATCGCAGGCAGCTGGAAGCCGCCCTGGGCTCCCTGCTCGCCGAGCCGGTGCCGGGGGCCTGGCTCTGGGAGCTCGACCGCTTCGGGGCGACGGTCCGCTGCGGCGTCGAGGACCCGACCCTGATCCGGCTCCCCTGGCCCTCGCCCATGACCGACGCCGAGTCTCTCGAGCACGCCGTACGCTGCCTGCTCTGCCACCGTTGACGGAGCGGCCGAGTGCGTCCGGGCAGCGGCTGGAAAAGCCCGGCCGAACGGCCGGGGAAGAGCGGAGGAAGTGCCGGAGAACGACCGACGCCGCTTTACCTCGTGGCTCCGTTTCCGGCAGCGGCCGGAAATGGAGCCACGCTATTCCAGGCGAAACCGCGCCGAGAGCAGGGTCGCTCTCCGCGAAAACCATCCCGAGCGAAAATCGCCTCGGGAACGGAATATCAGTTCTCGGACACCACCTCACTGGTGTTCCTGATGACCTGGTCGACGAAACCGTAGTCCCTGGCCTCGGTGGCGGTGAACCAGCGGTCGCGGTCCCAGTCCTCCTCGATCCGCTCCAGTGGCTGGCCGGTGTGGAAGGCGATCCGCTCGCGCATCACCTGCTTGGTGTAGAGCATCTGCTCGGCCTGGATGGCGATGTCGGCGGCCGTGCCGCCCAGGCCTCCCGAGGGCTGGTGCATGATCACTCTGGCGTGCGGCAGGACGTAACGCTTGCCGGGCGCACCCGAACAGAGCAGGAACTGCCCCATCGACCCGGCGATGCCCATGGCCACGGTGGCGACGTCGTTGGGGATGTACTGCATCACGTCGTAGATGGCCATGCCCGCCGACACCGAACCGCCGGGTGAGTTGATGTAGAGCCAGATGTCGCGCTGTTCGTCGTCGGCGGAGAGCAGGAGCAGCTCCCCGCAGATCCGGTTGGCGACCTCGTCGTTCACCTCGCTGCCGAGCACGACGATCCGCTTGCGCAGCAGCCGCTGGTACAACTGGTCTTCGGGGACGATCTGGGGACCGCTCATGTTCTCCACCTACTCCGAACCCGAGGTTTGCGAATAACGAACACCCGTGACCTTAGCCCCGCACGGAAGCATGATTTCCGTTCGTTCGCTGTGAGCGCTTTCCGCTGAAAGCGGAGGACCGGTCATTTCGTTTTCACGCCGGAGACGACGGTTTCACTCGTGAGGCATGGGTGTTTCACCCTCGTCGCGCGACACCCGAAGGCGGAAGAAACCTCCCGGTCCAGGGGTACGGCGGCGGGGGCGATCCCGCCACATGTGATGCTCACCACACCGTCTCCGACCCTTCCGTCAGACCCGTGCCACGGCGTCCGGCGCGGTACGCCCTGAACCGGATTCCGATGGCCTGCCCGTGCCACAGGGGCGTTGCCACCGGCCGATCGGCGCCGATTCCGGCCGGGTCCGAGACCGGGCGTGTTTACTCCCTCCCACAGCGGAGAAAGGGATTGCGTGGACCAAACTCCACAAAACGGGAGGAACTACACCATGGGTGCCGACGACAAGCTTTCCAACAAGGCGCAAGAGGCCAAGGGCAAGATCAAGGAAGGCGTGGGCCGCGCCACCGGCGACGAGCGCCTTGCGGCCAGGGGCAAGGACGACCAGGCCAGAAGCCGCCTCAAGCAGGCCGGAGAGAAGGCGAAGGACAGCGCGAAGAAGGTCAAGGACGCCTTCAAGAGCTGACTCAGGCCAGACCAACGGCTACCCGATGGGCATCCAGAACATCGTCAACGTCAATGCGCCGCTGTCGGGCTAC
>NZ_JBEXUE010000605.1:0-5223 GCF_040614275.1 Streptosporangium sp. NPDC006013 | reverse complement strand
TGCTTAGCACCGTTGACAGAATTATGCAGAGTTACCTGGCAGTGGACATGCTCGACTTCGTTCGGTGCCGGGTGTGATCAGCGCGGAAGGATCACTTGACGGTCAGCAGCGGGATGGGCGTGTCGGCTTCGAAGCCCGCCTGCAGTTCCTTCACCGTGGCGACCTGGTCGGCCGGCGGGGCGTCGATCGTGACCTTCGAACCCCAGTTGGTGTAGCGGGTGTCGACGGTCCAGGTCGGCCCACTCGAGAACTCCGTGTACGAGGTCGACAGCCTGCTGGGGAGCCGGTCGGCGTTCAGGAACAGCTTCCACTTGATCGTGGTCTTGGCCTGTTCGTCGGAGAGTTTCGGCTCATCCTGTGACGCGCGGAACCACGGCGAGATCTTCTGCAGCTCACCGAAAGTGATCTTCCCGGCATAGGCGGTCGGCTTCTTGACCGTGGCGTGCGCGAGGAGGGCCTTGAGGGTCGCGGGCTCGGCGACGTTGACGAGCTGGCCTAGCGAGCCGGCCACGCCGAGCGTGTCCCCCGGGTACCCGAGCCAGGGCTTGTCCTGCGGCAGAAACTGGCCGAAGGCCCCGCCTGAGAGGTACGCCTTTTTCTTGACCCGGACGACTCGTTCGGGCTCGGCCAGCCCGGCGAGCAGCTTGCTGAACTTCTTCTGCTCCTCGGTTTCCTCGGTGCCGCCTTCTCCGGCGCCGAATTCGAAGGCACCCTCATCGAAACGCAGCTGGGTGGTGTGGTCCGACGCGCTGATCCCGGAGGTGCTGAACTGCAATTCACCCTTACGGTGGCCGGCAATCGTGTTCTTGGAGCTGCCCTGCGTCTTCAGGATGTCGATGTAGGTGACGCCATGGCCGTTTTTGAGCTGACCCTTCAGCGCGGTGATCGGATCGGCGGCCTGTGCGTGCGCGGTCGATGCCAGCGCCGGAGCGCCGAGTACGGCCGTTGCGGCGCACGCCAGTCCGGCGATGTATCGCTTCAAAGGAAAATCCTCCTGACTGACCCCTCCGCCCCGTCGGGGAGGGGATGACACACTCTCGCTGTGCAAGATCACGAAAGGGTAGCGCATTTGGAGGATTGCCTTGAATTAAACGTGCATATTTCGTGCAGGGACATCTCCCCGGGCGTCGGAAGGCGGTGCGGATATTTGGTTTCCGGTCAATCACGGACCGTCAGATTTGTTTTTTCGCGATTCAGCCGATCGGCAGGACCGCCGGCTCGGGGAAGTCGGTGCCGACCCGGCCGGCGTCGGCGGTGTCCTCGGGAGGCGGCGGAACGAGGGTGACGGACGAGCCCCAGCCGGTGTAGCGGGTGTCCACCACCGTGGTCGTGTACTTGCCGGGACTGCCGCCGAGCGGCTGCCGCCAGGTGGTGCTCAGCCTGCGGACCAGGTTCGAGCGGTCCAGCCAGAGCTTGAAGCCGACCGGGATCCTGGCGCTCCTGCCCTTGGGCGGCCCGGCCAGCCTGTCGCGGAGCGAGGGGGAGGCCCTGTAGAGCGTGCGCAGCGTCACGGCGCCCTGCAGGAACGTGCCCGAGCGCAGCTTCCTGCGCACGGCGGTGTGGGACAGCAGGGTGCCCAGGGTGGCGGGCTCGAAGATGTCAACGATCTGCGGCAGGGCGGCGGTCTGCTTGATGTTCGCCGGGCCGATCAGCCCGAGCCAGGTCTTCCCCTCGGGCAGCCACGTCTCGTAGCCGGGCCCGGAGAGGTACGCCTCGTTCGGGAAACAGATCACCCGGGTCGAGCCGAGCTGCCGGCCGAGCTGCCGCTCCAGTTCCTTCACGGCCCCTTTGCCCAGCTCGGTCCGTCCCACCGTGTCCGTGCCGTACACCCCGGTCTCGTCGAACTCCACCCGGCCCTTGCGCCAGATGGTGACCACCGCCTTGCCGCCCCGATAGACGCGCCCGACGTCGGAGATCCGCAGCCCCGTGTGCTCGCCGAACTGCTGCCTCAGCCTCGTCACCGGAGACGGCGGCGGTGCCACCCCCGCGACCCCGGCACCCGCCGTTCCCGCCGCCTCCGCCGACACGGACAGCACCGAACCGGCCAGTACGACCGCGAGCAGAGTGACCCACCGTCTCATCGGATTCCTCCCCAGGAGTCAAGATCCGCCAAGCTAGCCAACCCCCGGCCCGCGGGCTATGGCGCGCACCAACAACTCGCGTCCATGGATTGCGCGAGTTTGAGCCGTACGGCACGCGAAGGCTCCGCGAGACCGCGACGGCGGATTCGAGGGGCCGAGAATCGCGGTGGCGGGAAGGCTCCGGCGAGATGAGGCCGGTTACGCTGCGAGGAGAGCGCGGAGGAGGAGGTCTGGATGGACGCCGTGCCGAGGATCCGCGTCGTCATCGCCAAGCCGGGGCTGGACGGCCACGACAGGGGGGTGAAGATCGTGGCCAGGGCGCTGCGGGACGCCGGGATGGAGGTCGTCTACACGGGCCTGCACCAGACCCCGGAGCAGGTGGTGCGCACCGCGATCCAGGAGGACGCCGCGGCGATCGGGCTGTCCATCCTGTCCGGCGCGCACATGACGCTCTTCGCCAGGGTGCTGGAGCTGCTGAGGGAGAACGACGCGAGCGACATCGTGGTGTTCGGCGGCGGGATCATCCCCGAGGCCGACATGCCCGCGCTCCAGGAGATGGGCGTCGCGCGGATCTTCACCCCGGGCGCCACCACCCAGGAGATCGTCGACTGGGTACGGAGCGCGATCCCCTCGCCCGTCTGACGAGTTCCGGCGAGGTTCGGGGCGCCCGCGACCCCTCTCGCCGGCGGGTCTTTCCGCGGACGGCCATGCCACACCGGTCTGGCGACAGGTGTCGGACGACGTCCGGTCATGGCGACGCGAACAACATTCGGGATGCGCGATCTGGGACCCGGTTACCTGGCCATGCCATGAGGCGGGCTACGCTTCATTGGCGCAAAACCGCCGCGCTCCCCCTTCGATCGTGGAGCCGGCCCACTCAGATCTATACACCAGCCGGACAAGCAAGGACGGACCCTCGTGGACCTGTTCGAACATCAGGCGAAGGAGCTCTTCGCGGAGTACGGCATCCCGGTGCCGCGCGGTATCGTCGCGCACACCGTGGAGGAGGCACGGGCGGCAGCCGAGCAGCTGACCGGCCGTGTTGTCGTCAAGGCCCAGGTCAAGACCGGTGGCCGCGGCAAGGCCGGTGGCGTGAAGGTGGCTGACGACGCCGCCGACGCCGCAAGCAAGGCCACCGACATCCTCGGCATGGACATCAAGGGCCACACGGTCCACAAGGTCCTGGTCGAGGAGGCCAGCGCGATCGCGGAGGAGTACTACTTCTCCTTCCTGCTCGACCGTGCGAACCGCACGTTCCTCGCCATCTGCTCCGCCGCGGGCGGCATGGAGATCGAAGAGGTCGCGCACACCAACCCCGAGAAGGTGGCGCAGGTTCCGATCTCCCCCCTGGACGGCGTCGACCGGGCCAGGGCCCGCGAGATCGCCCAGGCCGGCGGCCTGCCGGAGGCGTCGCTCGACGGCGCCGCCGACCTCATCGAGAAGCTCTGGTGCGCCTTCGTCGACGAGGACGCCTCGCTCGTCGAGGTCAACCCGATGATCCTGTCCGCGGACGGGCAGGTCAAGGCCCTCGACGGCAAGGTCACCCTCGACGACAACGCGTCCTTCCGCCAGGCTGACCACGAGGCCCTTGAGGACAAGGCCGCCGAGGACCCGCTGGAGGCCGCGGCCAAGGCCAAGGACCTCAACTACGTCAAGCTCGACGGCTCCGTCGGCATCATCGGCAACGGTGCGGGTCTGGTCATGTCGACCCTGGACGTCGTCGCCTACGCCGGAGAGGCCTTCCCCGGCCAGCCCAAGCCCGCCAACTTCCTCGACATCGGCGGCGGCGCCTCGGCCGAGGTGATGGCGGCCGGCCTGGAGATCATCATCTCCGACCCCGCGGTGAAGTCGATCTTCGTCAACGTCTTCGGCGGCATCACCGCCTGTGACGCGGTCGCCAACGGCATCGTCTCGGCCTTCCAGCTGCTGGAGTCCCGCGGCGAGACCGTGAGCCGCCCGCTGGTCGTCCGGTTGGACGGCAACAACGCCGAACTCGGGCGGCAGATTCTCTCCGACGCCAAGCTTTCCGGCGTCGAACTGGTGGACACCATGGACGATGCGGCCAAGCGCGCCGCCGAGCTCGCCGCGGTAGGTGCGTAATGGCCATCTGGCTGACCGAGAACAGCAAGATCATCGTCCAGGGCATGACCGGCGGTGAGGGTACCAAGCACACCCGCCGCATGCTCGCCTCCGGTGCCCGCGTCGTCGGCGGTGTCAACGCCCGCAAGGCCGGCACCGTCCACGAGGGCCTGCCCGTCTTCGGCACCGTCGCCGAGGCCATGAAGGAGACCGGCGCCGACGTGTCGGTCGTCTTCGTGCCCCCGGCGTTCACCAAGGACGCCGTCAAGGAGGCCATCGACGCCGAGATCCCGCTCTGCGTGGTCATCACCGAGGGTGTCCCGATCCACGACACCACCGAGTTCTGGGCCTACGCGATCGCCAAGGGCGGCAAGACCCGCATCATCGGGCCGAACTGCCCCGGCATCGCCTCGCCCGGCGCCTCCAACGCGGGCATCATCCCGGCCGACATCACCAGCGCCGGCCGCATCGGCCTGGTCTCGAAGTCGGGCACGCTGACCTACCAGCTCATGTACGAGCTGCGTGACATCGGCTTCTCCACCGCGGTGGGCATCGGTGGCGACCCGGTCATCGGCACCACCCACATCGACGCGCTGCAGGCCTTCCAGGACGACCCGGGCACCGACGCGATCGTGATGATCGGCGAGATCGGCGGCGACGCCGAGGAGCGCGCGGCCGCCTACATCGAGCAGCACGTCACCAAGCCGGTCGTCGCCTACGTGGCGGGCTTCACCGCCCCCGAGGGCAAGACCATGGGCCACGCGGGCGCGATCGTGTCCGGCTCGGCCGGCACCGCCCAGGCCAAGAAGGACGCTCTGGAGAAGGTCGGCGTCCGCGTCGGCAAGACCCCGAGTGAGACCGCCCGCCTGATGCGCGAGGTCATCGAGTCCCTCTGACGGGGGTCCGGGACGCGAGTCCCGGGTGAGCGAACGCGGCACGGTGCCGCGCGAGCCGGCGGCGCCCAGCCGTCGCGAGCATGTCGGCGTACTCCCGGCCGCCGAGGTGGCGCCGAGTCTGGAAACGGGGCGCCAGCTCCGGGGGCGCCAGGCGGACGCAGCCGGCG
>NZ_JBEXUE010000604.1:0-5225 GCF_040614275.1 Streptosporangium sp. NPDC006013 | reverse complement strand
TGCAGGTTCTTGATCTGCCCGGCGAACTGCTCCTTGAGCTTGCGCCCGTACACGAACTCGTGCACGTCGCCGATCCCGGTGTACTGGCTCGGGGTCATCGGCCAGCGACAGCACCCCGGCCACGTGAGCCGCCGTGATCTCCCCGATCGAATGACCGGCGAGCACATCCGGCCGTACACCCCACGACTCGACCAGTCGGAACAGGGCGGTCTCCAGCGCGAACAGCGCCGGCTGCGCCCAGCCCGTCTGATCCAGCAGCCCGGTCTGGTCGGCGAACAGCACCTCACGCAGCGAACCGTCGAGCATCGGGTCCAGCTCCGCGATCACCGCGTCCAGGGCCTTGGCGAACACCGGGAACCGCTCGTACAGCTCGCGGCCCATCCCCGCCCGCTGGCTGCCCTGACCGGTGAACAACACCGCGAGCCTGGGCTCCGCACCGGCCACCCCGCGCACCACGACCGCGCTCGGGCGGTCGTCCGCCAGCGCGCTCAGCCCGGCAAGCGCACCATCGTGGTCGCCGGCCAACACCACCGCGCGATGCTCGAACGCCGGACGGGTCGTGGCCAGCGAGAACGCGGTGTCGGCCAGCGCCACCTCACGATGGCCCTCCACATGGGACACCAGCCGATCCGCCTGCTCCCGCAACACCCCTGCCGTACGGGCCGACAGCAGCACCGGAACCACACCCGCGACCGCGGGCGGCGCCTCGATCCGCGGATCCGCCGACCCCTGCTCGAGGATCACGTGGGCGTTGGTGCCGCTGATCCCGAAGGAGGAGACACCGGCCCGGCGCGGGTGACCGTTCCGCGGCCACTCGGCGGGCTCGGTCAGCAGCTCCACCGCACCGGCCGACCAGTCCACGTGCGAGGACGGCTCGTCCACGTGCAACGTCTTGGGCAGCACACCATGCCGCATGGCCAGCACCATCTTGATCACGCCGGCCACTCCTGCCGCCGCCTGCGTGTGCCCGATGTTGGACTTGATCGCGCCCAGCAGTAGCGGGTGGTCCTCCGGCCTGTCCTTGCCGTACGTGGCCAGCAGTGCCTGGGCCTCGATCGGGTCACCCAGCCGGGTTCCGGTGCCGTGCGCCTCGACCGCGTCCACCTCGGACGGCGACAGCCCCGAAGCGGCCAGCGCCTGGCGGATCACCCGCTGCTGCGAAGGACCGTTCGGCGCGGTCAAGCCGTTGGACGCGCCGTCCTGGTTGATCGCCGACCCACGCACGATCGCGAGCACTTCATGGCCGTTACGGCGGGCGTCCGACAACCGCTCCATGACCAGCATGCCCACGCCCTCGGACCAGGTGGTGCCGTCCGCGGTGTCGGAGAACGCCTTGCAACGACCGTCAGGCGCCAGTCCCCCTTGCGCGCCGAAGCCGACGAATCCGATCGGGGTGGCCATCACCGTCACACCGCCCGCCAGCGCCAGGCCGCACTCGCCCGAGCGCAGCGCCTGCGCCGCCATGTGCATCGCCACCAGTGACGACGAGCAGGCGGTGTCCACTGTCACCGCCGGGCCTTCCAGCCCCAGCGTGTACGAGAGACGGCCCGACAACACGCTGGCCGCCATGCCGGTTATGCCGTGGCCTTCCGCGTCTGGGGCGTTCATCACCAGGCTCATGTAGTCCTGGCCGTTGGTGCCCACGAACACGCCGGTGTGGCTGCCCTTCAGCGAGACCGGGTCGATCCCGGCACGCTCGACGGCCTGCCACACCCCCTCCAGCAGCAACCGCTGCTGCGGATCCATCGCCAAAGCCTCACGCGGGGAGATCCCGAAGAACCCGGCGTCGAAACCGGCCACATCCGCCAGGAATCCGCCCTGGATGTCGAGACCCGCCCCGGACAGCATCTCCAGATCCCAGCCCCGATCGGCCGGGACCGGCGAGATCGCGTCCTCGCCCTCGGACAGCAACCGCCACAGGTCTTCCGGCGAGTCCACCCCACCGGGGAACCGGCAGCTCATCCCCACGATCGCGATCGGATCGTCCGCCACTGCGGCCCTCTGCCCGGCCACCACACCCGAGGCTGCCGCCTGGTCCTGACGGCCCAGCAGCTCCGACACCAGGAACCGCGCCAGCACGGTCGGCGTCGGGTAGTCGAACGCCAGCGTCGCCGGCAGCCGCAACCCTGTCGCGACGTTCAACCGGTTGCGCAGGTCCACCGCGGTGAGGGAGTCGAAGCCCAGCTCGCGGAACTCCCGTCCCGGCTGGATCGCCTCCGCCGACGCATGCCCCAGCACCACCGCGGCCTGAGCGCGCACCAGCTCAACCACCAGCCGCACCTGCTCGGCCTCATCCAGCCCCGCCAGCCGCCGCACCAGCTCCGAATCCCCGCCCACCGGGGTGGAGACCGCCGACCGGCGACCCACACGGACCAGACCACGCATGAGATGCGGTACCTGACCAAGCGACCGCAGGACCGAGAGATCCAGCCGCGCCGCCACCACCGACGTCTGCCCCGACGCGGTGGCCGCCTCGAACACCGCCAGCCCCTGCTCGGCCGACAGCGCCGGCATGCCCGCCCGCGCCATCCGCCGCAGATCGATCGCCCCGAGGCCGCCGGTCATCCCGGTTTCCTGCTCCCACAGGCCCCACGCCAGCGACAACCCAGACAACCCCTGCGCCCGGCGTAGCTGGGCCAGCGCGTCCACGAACGCATTCGCCGCCGCGTAGTTGCCCTGACCGGCGTTGCCCATCACCCCGGCCATCGAGGAGAACACCACGAACCCGGCCAGGTCCATGTCCTGGGTGAGCTCGTGCAGATGCCAGGCCGCGTCCACCTTCGGCCGCAGCACGCTCTCCAGCCGCTCCGCCGACAGCGACGGAATCGTCCCATCGGCCAGCACACCCGCGGTGTGAATGATCGCGGTCAGCGGATGCCCGGCATCGATCCCGGCCAGCAGGTCCGCCACCTGATCCCGGTCGGCCATGTCACAGGCCGCGACCTCGACCTCGACCCCGTGCGCGATCAGCTCCGCCCGCAGCTCCACCGCACCCGGAGCCTCCGCGCCCCGGCGGCTGGCCAGCAGCAGATGCCGCACACCCCGCTCGGCCACCACATGCCGCGCGAACAGCGCACCCAGACCACCGGTACCACCAGTGATCAGCACCGTCCCGTCCGGATCCCACGAACGGGCACCCTCCTCGACAAGGTCATCGCCGAGCGGCACCCGCGCCAGGCGCGGAACCAGCACCTCACCCCCGCGCAACGCCACCTGCGGCTCACCCGACGCCAGCACCCCGGCCAACACCGGTGCCGAGATCTCCTGCTCATCCACGTCGATCAGCAGGAACCGGCCGGGATTCTCCGACTGGGCGCTACGGACAAGACCTCGAGCCGCCGCCACAACCGGATCCGGCGCCGCTTCGCCCTCCGCACCGGTATCGGTCGCGACCGCGCCCCGGGTGAGGAACACCAGACGCGAATCGACGAACCGCTCATCCGCCAGCCACCGCTGCAGCAGATCCAGTACACGGGTAGTCAGCTCATGCGCCGACTCCACCACACCGGCCGCCGGATCCGAAACCATCTCCGTCAACACCACGCCCGGGACCGGACCCGCCTCCACCAGAGACGAGAGATCCACGTGGACCGGCACCGAAAGCGTGCCTGACTCTCCGACCGCGTTATCCCAGGCCAGTTCCCCGGCCGTGTCGTCCCCGGCCGCCCGCAGCGCCGCCGCGACACCCAGCGTGTCCAGGCCAAGCACCACCGCCGGTACCGGGCCTCCTTCCGGCAGACCGCCGACCACGGACCATTCCACCCGGAACAGCCCATCCCGACCGGCTCCATCGGAGATGGCCAAGTGCCCGGCGGAGATCGGCCGCAGCACGACCGACCGCGCCGACACAACCGGCGCACCCGTCGCGTCCACCGCGTTCAGTGACACCGACTCGCCGCCCGACCTGGCCAGCCGCACCCGCAGCACCGATGCCCCGCCCGCGTGCAGGCACATCTCCTGCCAGGAGAGCGGCAACCAGCCGCTTCCCGCCGTGTTCAGCCCGACGAAAGGCACCACATGCAACGCCGCGTCCAGCAACGCCGGGTGCAACCCGAACTCCCCTGCCCCGCTGACCTGCTCCGGCAAGCTCAGCTCGGCGAAAACCTCGCCGTCAGCGCCCCGCCAGGCCGCCCGCAATCCCTGGAACGCCGGACCGTATGCGAAGCCCTCCTCCGCCAGTTCCTCGTACAACCCATCCAGCTCGATCGCGGTCGCGCCGGCCGGAGGCCACACCGCCGCATCGAACGGCTCGGCAGGCGAGGGCGCGAGGGCGCCCGTGGTGAGCGTGCCGGTGGCGTGCAGCACCCACGGCGCATCATCGGCCGCTTCCGCCGAACGCGTGTAAACACTCAGACTCCGGCGGCCAGACTCCTGTGGCGCGCCCACCGACACTTGCACCACGACCGCGTCGTGCTCGACGAGGGCCAGCGGCGCGGCCAGCGTCAGCTCCTCCACCAGGTCACAGCCGACCTGGTCGCCCGCCCGGACCGCCAGCTCCACGAACACGCTGCCCGGCACGACCACCGAACCCGCCACCACGTAATCGGCCAGCCACGGCTGCGTACTCACGGACAATCGCCCGGTCAGCACCGTCCCATCGGAATCGGCCAGGCCCATGGCCGCCCCGAGCAGAGGGTGCCTCGTCGCGGACAGGCCCAGGACGCGGGCATCACCGCTCTGTCTGGCGTTCGGCCAGTACCGCTGGTGCTGGAAGGCGTAGGTCGGCAGGTCGACCCGGCGTCCGCCGGTCAGTACCGGCCGCCAGTCCACCCGCACGCCGCGGACGAACAGCTCGGCCGCCGAGACCAGGACCCGATCCAGCCCACCCTCGTCACGACGCAACGTCCCGGCGATCACCGTGATGGCGTCGCCCTCATCAACGCACTCGCCGATACCGACCGTCAGCACCGGATGCGGGCTCACCTCCACAAACACCCGATACCGCTGCTCCAGCAGCTGCCCGATCGCCGGGGCGAAGGCCACCGTGTTGCGCAGGTTGTCACACCAATACCCCGCGTCGAGCTCCGGCCCCTCCACCCACTGACCGGTCACCGTCGACAACATCGGCACCCGCACCGCACGCGGAGCCACCTCCGCCAGGACCTGAGCCAGCTCCGCACCGATCAGATCCACCTGAGCCGAATGCGAGGCATAGTCCACCGCGATCCCGGAAGGCCTGGCTGCGCTCCTTCGAACTCCTCGCGGAAGCCCGCGGCCTCCTCGCC
>NZ_JBEXUE010000603.1:0-5231 GCF_040614275.1 Streptosporangium sp. NPDC006013 | reverse complement strand
TCCGATCTGGGCAACGAGACCTCCGGGCGGGGCAGCGTCCTGGGGGGCAACCAGGTGGTGGCGCCGATCACCGCGCCCGTCAACGCCTGTGGCAACGCGGTGTCGGTGATCGGCCGTTCCGAGGCGGGCTGCCGAGGCGGTGCCTCGGTGCGGAACCAGGGCGGGAACGGCGGCGGTGCCGGTGGCAACCGCACGAACGGTGATCACAGCATCGGCGGCGGCAACCAGGTGGTCGCGCCGATCACCGCGCCGATCAACGCCTGCGGCAACTCTTTCGCGATCTTCGGTGGGGCAACCGCCGGTTGCCGGGGTGGTGCCTCGGTGAGCAATCAGGGCGGTGGCGGCGGCGGTGCCGGTGGCAACCGCACCTCCGGGCGGGGCAGCGTCCTGGGCGGCAACCAGGTGGTGGCGCCGATCACCGCGCCGATCAACATCTGCGGCAACTCGGTTGCCGTCGTCGGCGAGGCGTTCTCCGGCTGCGAGGGCGGTGCCGAGGTCGTCGGCGGCAGGCCCGGCAGGCCGGGGCAGCCCGGTGGTCCTGGGCACCCCGGTGGTCCTGGGCACCCCGGTGGTCCCGGGCAGCCCGGTGGTCCCGGGCACCCGGGCGGGCCCGGACAGCCTGGTGGTCCCGGGCACCCTGGTGGTCCGGGACGGCCGGGTGGCCCCGGAGAGCACGGCGGCCCTGGCAAGCCCGACTGGCCGGGTAAGCCGGGTTACGGCGGCCACGGAGGCCACGAGGGGCATGGAGACCACGGCGGCCACGGCGGCGGCTGGGAGCGCGGCCCGCGTCCCGGTGGCCCCGGCTCGGGCTACGGCCGGCCAGGAAACGACACCGACGGGCGCTTCGGAGCCGGCAGCGGCAATCAGGTGGTCGCGCCGATCACCGCGCCCGCCAACGTCTGCGGCAGCGCCGTCGGCAACGGCCAGGCGGGCTGCCCGGGCGGTTCGTCCGCGGGGACGGGTCAGGGCGGCGGTGCGGGTGGCAACCGCACCTCCGGGCGGGGCAGCGTCCTGGGGGGCAACCAGGTGGTGGCGCCGATCACCGCGCCGATCAACGTCTGTGGCAACGCGGTGGCCGTGCTGGGTGGAGCCTTCGCCGGCTGCCAGGGTGGTGCGTCCGTCGGGACCGGTGGTCCCGGTGGCGGCGGTGCCGGTGGCAACCGTACGAACGGTGATCACAGCATCGGCGGCGGTAACCAGGTGGTGGCGCCGATCACCGCGCCGATCAACGTCTGCGGCAACGCGGTGGGCGTGCTCGGCCGGGCCGCGGCCGGGTGCAGGGGCGGCGCCTCGGTCTCCGGCGGCGCGGGTGCGGGGGCCGGTGGCAATCGCACCTCCGGGCAGGGCAGCGTCCTGGGCGGCAACCAGGTGGTCGCGCCGATCACCGCGCCGATCAACATCTGCGGCAACGCGGTCGCCGTGCTGGGCGACGCCGCCGCGGGCTGCCTCGGCGGCTCCCGTGCCGGAGGGCCGGGCGGTGGCCAGTGGGGCGGCCACAACGGCGGTCAGTGGGGTGGCCACGAGGGTGGTCACCAGGGCGGACCGGGCGGACCCAAGGGCGACCACAACGGTGGCCGAGGCGACTGGGACGGCAAGCCCAGCAGGCACAGGACCAGTAGCCTGCTGTCCGTCCTCCCCGCCGTTCCGGGGATCGGCGGCGAGGCCGGTCAGGCGTCGCTGTCCGACGCCCGCGGTGCCCAGGAGGCGGGCCAGTCCGGGCTTCCGGCCGCCGCCGGTCTGCCCGAGCTCCCCGTCATGCCCGCCACCCCGGTGAGCAAGCGGGCCGCGGCGGCCGACAGTAGCTCGCCGCTGGCTCCCGTCACGGGCCTGACGTCCTCCACCCCGGCCGGTGACCTGCCGATCCGTGACCTGGGTCTGATGAGTGCCGCTCAGCCCGTCGGCGTGACCGGAATGAACGTCGGTTCCCTGGTCACCCTGCTGATCGGCGCGTTGGCCGCGGCCTCCGCGACCGTCTTCGGCACCACCCGCCGCATCCGTTTCGGTAAAAAGTAAGGCATTAGTCACCCATTAGGCATGCCTTCCTCAGAGCCACTGAGGAAGGCGCGCAGACGCCTCGACGGCGGCGAGACAGGATGACCGCGCCTGCGTGGTGCGGTGCTCGCTCGCGTGGCGAGGCACGGAAGCTTTGCCCGTTCCGGGGGCGCGGCCCGGGGCGGGCAAAGCCATGTCTGGAATCACATCGTCCTGGTCACACGTATGATCTTCCGGCGCAGCCGGACGTCTCGGCGGCCATCGGGATACAGTCGCAGGCGGTCGAGCTCCCAGTCGCCGTATTCTGCATGTTCGGTCAGTATCCGGCGGGCTGCGTCCCGTGAGGTGCCACGCGGGAGGTGGAGAACCAAGTAGGAGTAGTCCAGCACAGCGATTAGTCTCCGAGGGTGAGCCGAGGGACGTCGACACTCATAGGGCTTTATTCTGCGTCCTTGCGGCTTTCCTTGGGAGTGTTCCCGACTCAGATCGGGTAACCCGAGGGGAAGTAAACGGGGAACGAATGCGAACAGCGAGGTAGGAAGCAGCGTGCCAGCCAAGAACGGCAACGCCGGCGGAAACCGCCTGGTGATCGTCGAGTCGCCTTCCAAGGCGAAGACCATCGCCGGGTACCTCGGCCGCGGCTACGTCGTGGAGTCCAGCATCGGGCATATTCGTGATCTCCCTGAGAAGGCCGACGACATCCCTGAGAAGTACAAGGGAGAGTCCTGGGCACGCCTCGGCGTCAATGTGGATCACGAGTTTGAGCCGCTCTACGTCGTCAACCACGACAAGAAGGCGCAGGTGAGCAAGCTCAAGCAGCTGCTCAAGGACGCCGACGAGCTCTATCTCGCCACTGACGAGGATCGCGAGGGCGAGGCGATCGCCTGGCACCTCCGCGAGGTGCTCAATCCCAAGGTCCCGGTGCACCGCATGGTGTTCCACGAGATCACCCCGCGGGCGATCCAGGAGGCGGTGGCCAATCCCCGCGCCCTGAACCTGCGGCTGGTCGACGCCCAGGAGACCCGGCGCATTCTCGACCGTCTCTACGGCTACGAGGTCAGCCCGGTCCTGTGGAAGAAGGTCAAGCCCCGGCTTTCGGCCGGGCGCGTGCAGTCCGTGGCGACCCGGCTGGTCGTGGAGCGCGAGCGCGAGCGCCTGGCGTTCACCAGCGCGAGTTACTGGGACCTGCAGGCGCTGCTCGACACCGGTGGTGACGAGGTTCCGCACGAGTTCACCGCCATGCTGACCGGCGTGGACGGAAAGCGCGTCGCCCAGGGCCGGGACTTCGCGAGCAACGGCACCCTCAAGAGCGCCGATGTGCTCCACCTGGACGAGCAGGCCGCCCAGGCCCTGGCCGGGCGCCTGGCCGGTGTGCCGTACAAGGTCAGGTCGGTCGAGCGCAAGCCGTACACCCGCAAGCCGTACGCGCCGTTCAGGACGACCACGCTGCAGCAGGAGGCCAGCCGCAAGCTGGGCTTCTCCGCGAAGTCGACCATGCAGGTCGCCCAGCGCCTCTACGAGAACGGCTTCATCACCTACATGCGGACCGACAGCATCACGCTGTCGGAGACCGCTGTCGCCGCCGCCCGCAGCCAGGCCATCAAGCTTTACGGCTCGGCCTATGTGCCCGACAAGCCGCGCGTCTACGCCAGCAAGGTGAAGAACGCGCAGGAGGCGCACGAGGCGATCCGTCCCTCGGGCGAGGAGTTCCGCACGCCGGGCGAGACCGGGCTGACCGGTGACATGTTCCGCCTGTACGAGCTGATCTGGCAGCGGACCGTGGCCTCCCAGATGAAGGACGCGGTCGGCGAGTCGGTCACCGTCAAGGTGGACGGCACGTCCAGTTCGGGGGAGCAGGTCGAGTTCAGTGCCTCCGGGCGGACCATCACCTTCCACGGCTTCCTGAAGGCCTATGTCGAGGGCGCGGACGACCCGTCCACCGACCGCGACGACTCCGAGAAGCGCCTGCCGAACCTGAGCGAGAACGACCCGCTCACCGCGTCCGCGCTGAACGTGCTGTCGCACGCCACCAAGCCGCCGGCCCGGTACACGGAGGCGTCGCTGATCAAGGAGCTGGAAGACCGGGAGATCGGCCGTCCCTCGACGTACGCGTCGATCATCGGAACGATTCTGGACCGCGGCTACGTCTTCAAGAAGGGCACCGCCCTGGTGCCGTCCTTCCTGGCGTTCGCGGTGGTCAACCTGCTGGAGCAGCACTTCGGCCACCTCGTCGACTACGACTTCACCGCCGACATGGAGAAGGTCCTCGACGACATCGCCAACGACCGGGCGGAGCGGGTGCCCGAGCTGCGCCGGTTCTACTTCGGTGTGGACGGCGGCGAGGGTCTGAAGGAACTGGTCACCGACCTCGGCGAGATCGACGCCAAGGAGATCAGCTCGTTCTCGATCAGGGGCACCGACATCATGATCCGGGTGGGCCGCTACGGCCCGTACCTGGACCGGGAGGGTGTCCGGGTGAACGTGCCGGAGGACCTGGCTCCCGACGAGCTCACCGCCGAGCGGGCCGAGGAGCTGTTCTCCCGCCCGACGGGTGACCGGGAGCTGGGCAAGGACCCGGTGACCGGGAACGTGATCGTGGCCAAGGACGGCCGCTTCGGTCCGTACGTCACCGAGATCCTGCCGGTGGAGACGCCTCCAGCCGAGGGCAAGAAGAAGACCAAGAAGGCCGACGCCCCCAAGCCGCGCACCGGGTCGCTGCTCAAGTCGATGTCCCTGGACACCGTCACCCTTGAGGACGCCCTGCTGCTGCTCTCGCTGCCGAGGGTGCTCGGGGTGATCGACGACCAGGAGGTCACGGCGCAGAACGGCAAATTCGGGCCGTACATCAAGAAGGGCACCGACTCTCGTTCCCTGGGGTCGGAGGAGGAACTGTTCACGGTCACCCTCGATCGGGCCAAGGAGTTGTTCGCCCAGCCCAAGACCAGGGGCAGGCGGGCCGCGGCCGCGCCGCCGCTGCGCGAGCTGGGTGAGGACTCGGTCTCCAAGAAGCCGATCGTGGTGAAGGAGGGGCGGTTCGGGCCCTACGTCACCGACGGGGAGACCAACGCCTCGCTGCGCAAGGGGGACGAGGTCGAGCAGATCACCACCGAACGCGCCGCCGAGCTTCTCGCCGATCGTCGCGCCCGAGGCCCGGCGCCCAAGTGGGACGAGCCGTATGCCGCGCCACTCCGCCACCTCACGCAATTCCTGCGGCCACTCTTTCAAGCTCGGCAGCCGCT
>NZ_JBEXUE010000602.1:0-5247 GCF_040614275.1 Streptosporangium sp. NPDC006013 | reverse complement strand
GCCGGAGCAGCTCGTCGAGCACCTCCCGGGTGTGCTGGCCTATGGCCGGCACGCCGTCGTAGCGTGGGCCGTCGTAGCTACGGACGTGGAGCACCGGTCCCGGTGTCAGCACCCGGCCGAGTGCCTCACTGCCGGTGAGCTCGACCAGGGTCCGTTCGCCGAAGTGCGGGTCCGCCACGATGTCACTGGCGTCGTTGACCTGGGAGCACACCACCTCGAACTTGTCGAGCACCGCGAGGATCTCCGCCCTGGGACGCGCGGCGACCCAGGCGCCGACGATGCCCTGCAGCTCGTCGTTGTGCTCCATCCGGACGGCGTTGGTCGCGTAACGGGGATCCTCGATCATCTCCGGTCGGCCCATCGCCTCGAACAGGCGTTTGGCGATGCCCTGGTTGGAGGCCGCGATCGAGAGCCATTTGCCGTCGCTCGCCTGATAGACCCCGCGCGGCGACGCGGAGCCCGTCCCGTTGCCGACCCGGCCCTGGACGGTACCGGTCGCGGTGTAGTTGATGAGCATGTCACCGATGATGAACATCAGGGGCTCGTACAACGCGATGTCGACCTCGTCGCCCTCCCCCGTCCTCGATTTGCGGTACAACGCCATGGCCGTCCCCATCGCGGCGGAGATCCCCGCGATGGAGTCGGCGAAACCGAAGGGCGGCGACGTGGGAGGCGTCTCCGGCCAGCCGTTGATGAAGGCAAAGCCGCTTCCGGTCTCGGCCACGGTGCCAAAGCCCGGACGCTCCCGGTACGGTCCCGTCTGGCCGAAGCCGGACACCCTGGTGAGCACCAGTCCCGGATTGTCCGCGCGAAGGACGTCGTAACCGATCCCCCACTCCTCCAGCCGGCCGGGGCGGAAGGACTCGATGACCACGTCGACCCGGGCGGCGAGGCGGCGGACGAGGTCTCGCCCCGCTGCGCTGCGCAGGTCGATGCCGATGGAGCGCTTGCCCGAGTTGAGCCGGGCAAAGCCCATGGACTGGCCGTTCTTCATCGGTGTCCACTGGCGGGCGTAGTCGCCCGCGCCGGGGTCCTCCACCTTGACCACGTCCGCGCCGAAGTCGCGCAGCATCCGACCGCAGGTCGGCGCGGCGTACATCGTGCCGAGTTCGAGCACCCGCACCCCGGCCAGGGGTCCTTGGGCGCGTTGGGACCCTTCGCCCATCACAACCTCCACTGGATGTGCTTGACCTCGAGGTACTCGCGCATCCCCCACTCGCCGAGCTCCCGCCCGACGCCGGAGCGGCCGTAGCCGCCAAAGGGCGCGTCCGCGCGCATGGCCCCGCCGCCGTTGATCCACACCGTGCCGGCCCGGATCTGGGAGGCGATTCGGCGTGCCTCCACCGGGTCGTTGCACCACACGTTCGCGGCGAGACCGTAAGCCGTGTCGTTGGCGAGCCGGATCGCGTCCTCGGTGTCCTTGAAGGGCAGGATGACGGCGACCGGGCCGAAGATCTCCTGCTGCACCGCTCGGGCGTCCGGGGGCAGGTCGCCGAGGAGGACCGGGTTGACGTACCAGCCCTTCTCCGGCAACGGCTTGGTGACCTCGAGCAGCTTCTTGCCGCCGTCGGCCACCGCCTCGTCGATGAAGCCCCGCACGCGAGCCTGGTGGTCCGGGCGGATCATCGGCCCGATGTTGGTCGCCGGGTCCCACGGGTCGCCGACGATCATCTGATCGAAGGCCGAGGCCCCCGCCTCCAGGAACTCGTCGTACTTCGCCTCGTGGACAAGGAGGCGGGCGAGCGCCGCGCACCCCTGGCCACCGTTGCGAGACCAGCGAAGATGCATCTCGACGGCGATGTCCTGCACGTCGACGTCCGGCATGACCAGGCTCGGCGACTTGCCACCGAGTTCGAGGGTGACGCCTACCAGGTTCTGGGCGGCCTGCTCCATGATCTTCGCGCCGACGGCGTCCGAGCCGGTGAACGAGACCCGGTCGACCCCCCTGTGGGCGGAGAGCCGCCGGCCCACGTCCGTACCGCCGACGATGACGTTCATGACACCGGGGGGTAGACCTGCCTCCTGGATGAGCTCACCGAGAAGGAGCGTGGTGAGCGGGGTCCTCGGCGACGGCAGGAGCACGACGGTGCACCCTGCCGCGAGCGCGGCACCGAACTTGAAGATGGCGAGGTTGAGCGGGTAGTTGTACCCGGTGATCGCGGCCACGACGCCGACCGGCTCGTGGACGACGTCGCTCATCGTCGGGTGCGGCTTGTCGTACTCACCGAGGTGGATCGTCCGGTCCACCTTGGCCGCCTCGGCCGCCCAGCGGAGGTGCTCGTCGACCGCCATCTTCACCTGGAGGTACTGCGCGAGCGAGACGGGCGTGCCCACCTCGTTGACGATCGACGGCAGCAGCCGGTCCGCGGCCGCCTCGAGCACGTCGGCGAACCGGTGGATGTACCGGGAGCGCTCCTCGCCCGACAGCGCGGCCCACTTCGGGAACGCCGCGCGAGCCGCCGCGACGGCCGCGTCGACCTGCTCACCGGAGGCGCCGCCGACGGTCGCGATGACCTGCTCGGTGGCGGGGTTGAACACATCCCAGGTCTCGCCTCGGGGCGGCACCATCTCGCCGCCGATGAGGAGGGTACGAGTCTCGGGGACCCAGTCCCGCAACGGGTTCCGGGCGGTGGTCTCGGTCATCGGGCATCTGATCCTTCGGTGGGTCGCTTGGCCATGAGTCCGACTCGAGTCATCTCCACGACGACCTGGTCGCGCTGGTTGAGGCCGATGTGCTCGAACCAGACGATGCCGGAGTCCGTCCGGCTGGTGGATTCGCGCTTCTTCAGGATCGTCGTCTCGGCGCGCAGGGTGTCACCGTGGAACACCGGGCTGGGGAGCTTGATCTTGTCGTAGCCGAGGTTCCCGAGGGTCGTGCCCATCGTCAGCTCGGGCACGTGGAAGGCTCCGATGAGCGCCACGGTGAAGAGGCTGTTGAGGACACGCTGCCCGTGGATCGTCGTCTTGCAGAACTCCTCGTCTAGGTGCAGGGGCTGGACGTTCATCGTCAGTGACGTGAACAGCACGTTGTCCATCTCGGTGATGGTCCGGGTCAGGGCGTGCTTGTAGTGCGCCCCCTCCTCGAACTCCTCGAACCACAGACCCCGCATGCTCATCGGTTACCTCCCGCGGTGATGCGCCCGGCCCGTTCGAGCCACTCGACCGCCTTGTCGTAGTGCGCCTTGTCGATGTGGAGCCCGCGGTAGCGGAGGGCACCGGTGCCCTCGGCCTCGGCGGCCTCGTATGCCGCGACCATCCCCTGATAGAAGGCGAAGTCCTCGGCGGATGGTGTGAAGACGTCGTTGACGGTCGCCACGTGGCTCGGGTGGATCACGATCATCCCCCGGAACCCGAGCCGCCGCCCTCTGACCGCGAACTCCCTGAGCCCGTCGAGATTCTCCAGGTCCTCCCAGAGTCCGGTGAGCGCGTGGATCTCCGCCTCCCGGCACGCGAGGAGCACCCGGCTGCGGAGGTACAGCGTCTCCTGGCCCTCCGGGGTCCACTCGTAGCCGACGGCACGGGCGATGTCGGCGTGTTCCGCGCTGGGCCCGATCATGGCACCGATCCGGGGAGAGGCCAGGGCCACCTCACGAGCGTTGTGGATCGCCTTGACGGTCTCGACCGGGACGATGTACTCCAGCCCCGTCACACCGTTGCGTATCTCGAAGTGGTCCACGAGCGCGTCGTAGTAGAGCACATCCCTGGCCTGCTCGATCTTCGGCGCGAAGACACCGTTGAGCCCGGGTACGACCACGGCCTCGAGGTCCGCTCCGGTGAGACGCGTGGCCAGCGAGTTGACCCTGACGAAAAGCCCGACATCCTGGTTCGTCTCCCGGATCCGGGTGATCGAGGCTGCGACGATCTCCCGGGCTGCCGCCTTCTCTCCGGCCGGGACCGAGTCCTCAAGGTCGAGGACGACGCAGTCGGCACCCGAGGCGATCGCCTTGTCGACCCACGCCGGACGATGCCCGGGGATGAAGAGGACCGAACGGTACTGCCGCATCAGTAGCTCCTCGGCAGGCCGAGGACGTGCTCGCTGACGTAGTTGAGGATCATCTCCTGGCTGATCGGGGCGATCCGCATCAGCCTGGCCTCGCGGAAGTATCGCTCGACGTGGAACTCCTTGCCGTAGCCGAATCCGCCGTGGACCTGGAGTGCGACGTCCGCGGCATAGAAGCCCGCCTCCGCGCAGAGGAACTTCGCCATGTTCGCCTCCGCTCCGCAGGGCAGGCCCTGGTCCACCATCCAGGTCGCCTTCTGAAGCACCGCCTCGGCGGCCTCAATGCGAATCTTCGCCTCGGCGAGCTGGAAGGCGATGCCCTGGTTCTTACCGATCGGACGGCCGAAGACCTCGCGCTCCTTGGCGTACTGGGTGCCCCTGCGCAGGGCGGCCTTGCCGATGCCCAGTGCCGCGTTGGCGGCGATGACGCGCTCGGCGTTGAGCCCCCCGAGGATGGCCTTGAAGCCGCCGCCGACCTCGCCGACGACGTCCTCGTCCGCGACGAAGAGCTCGTCGATGAAGAGCTCGTTGGTGTCCACCGCGTTGCGGCCCATCTTCGGGATGGGGCGGATCTGCACCTTGGCCGGGTCCATCTCGGCGAACATCAGGGTCATGCCCGCCATCCGCTTGGCGGAGGGGTCACGCGGGCTGGTGCGGCAGAGAAGGAGCATCCGCTCCGCTTCGAGGGCCTTGGTGATCCAGACCTTCTTCCCCGACACGAGCCAGCCCCCGTCGACCTTCTTCCCGAACGTCGAGATGTTCGACGTGTCGGTGCCGGCGTCGGGTTCGGTCACCGCGAACGATGTGTGCAGCTCTCCGGTGATCACACGAGGAAGGAATCGTCGCTTCAGGTCTTCACTGCCGTGGTGGATGATCGGCTCGAAGCCGAAGATCCCGATATGCACGGCGCTGCAGCCGCCCATCCCCGCCCCGGACGCGGCTATCTCCTGCTCGACGATGGCCGCCTCGGTGACGCCGAGGCCACCACCGCCGTACTCCTCGGGAATGGTCAGCCCCAGCCAACCAGCCTTGGCCACCGCGTTGTAGAACTCCCACGGGAACTCGTGGGAGGCGTCGTGCTCCATCCAGTACTCGTCCGGAAAGGCCTTGCACATGGCGCGCACGGCCTGCCGGATGTCTTCGTGTGTGGGATCGATGGTGAAGTCCACCTGTGCTCGCCCTTCTCTGTTCCGGTCTCCGTCAGCGTGCGGAGAGCTTGGTCCGGTCGTAGGTGTCGGAGGTGATGC
>NZ_JBEXUE010000601.1:0-5247 GCF_040614275.1 Streptosporangium sp. NPDC006013 | reverse complement strand
CCCTTGTCCTGCACGTGCTCGGCGCGCGGCCCAACTTCGTGAAGGCCGCTCCGGTGGTGCGCGCGCTCGCCGAACTGGGCGTGCGGCAGGGCCGCGGCCCTGGCGTACCGGCGGCCGGGGCCGGTCGGCGGGCAGTTCCAGCGGCTGCAGTCCGGCCAGCCGATCGCGCCAGTGGTCCAGCTCACGGTCCAGCACGTCGCCGGTCAGCTGGGAGCGCTGCCAGGACGCGTAGTCGGCGTACTGCAGCGGGGGTGGCCCGAGCGCCGCCGGCCGGCCCTGCACCCGGGCCTCGTAGAGCTCGGAGAGCTCGCGCGCCATGATCTGCTCGGACCAGGCGTCGGCGACGATGTGGTGCATGACCAGCAGGAACACATGCTTCCGGGCGCCGAGCCTGATCAGGTAGGGCAGCGCGGGCGGCTGCCCGGCCAGGTCGAAGGGTCGCTCGGCGAGCGAGCGGACGAACGTGGTCACCCGTTCGGAGTCCGCTCCGGACAGGTCGATGACCGGCAGCGGAACGGGGGCGGCCGGGTCTGCGATCTGGACCGCGTCGCCGTCCTGCCCGGTCACGTAACGGGTGCGCAGGGCGCCGTGCCGGGCGAACAGTCCGGTCAGCGCGCCGGCCAGGGCCTCGGCGTCCAGCTGCCCGGACAGCCGGAACGCCCAGGTCACGTGATACTGGCCGCCCTGGTCGAGGAGATCGAGGAACCACAGTCGCTGCTGGGCGAAGGAGAGCGGGACCGGTCCGGCCCGCCGTTCCGCGTCCAGCGGGACGATCTCGCCGGTGGCCTGGACGCCGAGCCCGTCGACCCTGGCCGCCAGCGCGGCGGCGGTGCGGTCCTCGAACACGGCGCGGACCGGCAGTGCGACGCCGAACGCGGCCCGCAGCCGGGCCGCGATCCGGATCGCCAGCAGGGAGTGGCCGCCCAGGTCGAAGAAGTCGTCGCCCGTCCCGACCACGTCGAGCCCGAGCACCTCGGCCATCACATCCGTCACGATCTTCTCGGCCGGGGTGCGCGGCGCTGCGGGGACGGCCCGGCCGGCCCGCCGGACACCGTCCGGGTCGGGCAGCGCGGCCCGGTCGATCTTGCCGCTGGAGGTCCGCGGCAGGCGGTCCACGGTGAGGAGCACCGAGGGCAGGTACGGCTCGGGCAGCCGCGCGAGCAGGAACTCGCGGATCTCCCGCTGCTCCGGCGCGTCTCCCCGCGCCACCAGGTAGCCGACCAGCCGGGGCAGGCCGTCGGGTCCCCGCCTGGCCTCGACCACGGCCGCGGCGAGCGCGGGGTGCCGGGACAGCACGGCCTCGACCTCGTCCAGCTCGATCCGGACACCGCGGATCTTGACCTGGCGGTCGGCCCGGCCGAGGAACTCCAGCGCGCCGTCGGTCCTGCGGCGCACCACGTCGCCGGTGCGGTAGGCGCGGGCACCCGGCGGTCCGTACGGGTCGGGTACGAACCGGTCGGCGGTCAGTCCCGGCCTGCCGAGGTAGCCGCGGGCCAGGCCGTCCCCCGCGGCGTGCAGCTCGCCCGGCGTGCCGACCGGGGCGAGCCTGCCGTCCGGCGTGTAGACGACCGTGCGGGTGTTGTCCAGCGGCCTGCCGATCGGCACGATGCCGGGTCCGTCGCCCGGCTCGTACTGCCACGCGGTCACGTCGATCGAGCATTCGGTCGGGCCGTAGGTGTTGACCAGCGCCGTCCCCAGCCGGGTGGACAGGCGGGCGGCGAGCTCGCCGGGCAGCGGCTCGCCGGCCGAGAAGAGCAGGCGGAGCGTGCCGCAGCGTTCCAGGCCCGGCTCGTCGGCGAGCGTCCGCAGGAAGGAGGGGACGCCCTGGAGCACGGTGATCCGGTCCCGGACCAGCGCCTCGACCATGCTCGCCGGGTCGCGCTCGGTCCCGTCCGGCGGGAGCACCACGGTGCCACCGGACACCAGCGGCCCGAGGAACTCCCAGACGGAGGCGTCGAACGTGACCGACGTCTTCTGCAGGAGCCGGTCCGAGGCGCCGAGCCCGTGCTCGTGGACCGTCCACAGCACCCGGTTGCGGATGCCGCGGTGCGGTACGGCCACACCCTTGGGCCGGCCGGTGGAACCGGAGGTGTACATGACGTACGCCAACCCGTCCAGGTCGGTGCCGACCGGCGCGGATTCGCCGGGGCGGGCGTCGATACCGGCCCGCTCGGCGGCCAGGCTCAGCACCGGCGTGCCGTGGCCGCTCGCCGGAGACGGCTCGGCGTCGACGACGACCAGCCGCGCCCGGGAGTCCTGGAGCATCCAGGCCAGCCGGTCGGCCGGGTGGGCGGGGTCGAGCGGGAGGTAGGCCGCTCCGGCGCGCAGCACGCCGAGCAGCGCCACGACCAGCTTCGGTCGCCGGGGCAGGCAGACGCCCACGACGTCGTCACGGCGGATGCCGGCGGCCCGCAGGTGGTGGGCGAGCCGGTTGGCGGCGGCGTCCAGGTCACCGTAGGTGAGCGCGGCTCCGTCACACTCCACCGCGCCCCGGCCGGGGGCCAGGGCCGCCTGGCGGGCGACCAGCTCGGGCAGGCCGAGGTCGGGCCTGCTCCGGACGGGGCCGCCGGCGCCGGCGGTGAGCGCGTGCCGCTCCGCGTCGTCGAGCAGTTCCAGCTCCCCGAGCGCGCCGTCCGGCCGGGCCGCCGCCGACTCCAGCAGGGTCAGGTAGTGGCGGGCGAGCCGGTCGGCGGTGGCCCGGTCGAAGAGCGCGGTCGCGTACTCGATCTCGCCGGTCAGGCCGCCGTCGGCACGCCGGGTCAGCTCCATGGTGAGGTCGAACTTGGCGGTGCGCCACGGCACCGGCTCGGGCGAGACGTCCAGCCCCGGCAGCCGGAACCGCTCCTCGCCCTCCTCCCGGAACGCGAAGAGCAGCTGGAACAGCGGGTGCCTGGACAGGTCGCGGCTCGGTGCCAGTTCCTCCACCAGCCGTTCGAACGGTAGCCCGTCATGCTGGTACGCCTCGGCGACGACGTCCTGGACCCGGCCGAGCAGCGTGCTGAACGACGGGTCTCCGGTGAGGTCGGCGCGCATCACGACGGTGTTGACGAAGAAGCCGATCAGCCCCTCGACCTCGGCGGAGTCGCGGCCGGACATCGGCACGCCGACCGCCAGGTCCCGCCGCCCGGTGTGGCGGGCGAGCAGTGCGTAGAACCCCGCCAGGTAGGTCGTGAACGGGGTGGCTCCGGCCCGCCTGCCGACCTCCTCCAGCACCCCGGCCAGCGTGGGCGGCACGTCGAAGCGGAGGACCGCCCCTCGGTGGTCGCCGATCGGGGGACGGGGCCGGTCGGTGGGCAGTTCGGTCGGCTCCAGACCGGTGAGCCTGCCGCGCCAGTGCGCCAGTGCGCCGTCCAGCGCCTGCCCGGCGAACCGCTCGCGCTGCCAGGCGGCGAAGTCGGCGTACTGCAGATCCGGCTCCGGCAGGTCCCGGCCCAGGTAGGCGTCCGCCAGCTCGGTCGCGAGGATGCCGCTCGACCAGCCGTCGGTGGCGATGTGGTGGGTCACCAGGACCAGCACGTGCTCGTCGTGCTCGCGCGTGCCGGCCCGCACCAGCCGGACTCGCAGGGCGGGACCGCGGGCCAGGTCGATCGGCGTGGCCAGTTCCGCTTCGAGTACTTCGGCCGGGTCCGCGTTCTCGGCGACCGGGCGGAGCCGCGACGGCGGGTCGACGACCTGCGCGGGCTCACCGTCGGAGCCCGCGACGTAGCGGGTGCGGAGGATCTCGTGCCGCTCGGCCACCCGGGTCAGTGCCCGCCCGAGCGCGTCGACGTCGAGCTCTCCGCGCAGCCGCAGCGCGGTCACCACGAGGTACTCCGTCCCGCCCGGGCGCAACTGGTCCAGGACCCACAGGCCGCGCTGCGCGAAGGAGAGCGGCAGCGGACGGGACCTGTCCGCGGGGGTGACGGGCGAGGAGAGGGCGGTCGCCTGCGGCGTCTCCGGCTGCCGCGCCCCGGCGGACGCCCCGAACATCTCCTCCATCTGGGCGCGCACCCGGGCGGCGACGAGGTCCGCGAGGGTGGCCACGGTCGGCGCGGCGAACACGTCCCGCACCGAGACCGGCACCGGGAACCGCTCGCGCAGCCGGGCCACCACCCGGGTGGCGAGCAGTGACTGCCCGCCGAGGTCGAAGAAGCGGTCGTGCCGGCCGACCCGGCCGGCTCCGAGCACCTCGGCCCACACCTCGGCGATCGCCCGCTCCGCCGGGGTGGCGGGCGCGGTGTAGGTCTCCGCGCCGCCCAGCGGGGCCAGGCCGGGCAGCGCCCGGCGGTCGAGCTTGCCGTTGCCGAGCAGCGGCAACTCGGTGAGGGTCCCCCACAGGGTGGGCACCAGGTGACCGGGGAGCCGCTCGGCCAGGTAGGTCCGCAGCTCGGAGAGCGGCACGCCGGGGCCCGCCGGGAGGATGTGGGCGGCCAGCCTCGGGTTGCCCGGGTCGGACCGGTCGGCGACCACCGCGGCGGCGCGGACGGCCGGGTGCTCGGCCAGGACGCCCTCGATCTCACCGGGCTCGACGCGGAAACCGCGAATCTTGATCTGCTGGTCCGCGCGGCCCAGGAAGACCAGGGTGCCGTCGGGTCGCTGCCGGGCCAGGTCGCCGGTCCGGTAGAGGCGCGCTCCGGGCTCGGTCGCGTGCGGATCCGGTACGAAGCGGTCCGCGGTGAGGCGCGGGCTGCCGAGGTAACCCTGGCCGACACCGCGCCCGCCGACGTAGATCTCGCCGGCCACGCCGGGCGGCACCGCGCGCATGGCGTCGTCGAGCAGGCAGACGGTGGCGCCGGGGATCGGCCGGCCGATCGGGACCGGACCCGGCACCGTCTCGCCCGCGGGCACGATGTGCACGCAGCAGGCGACGGCGGTCTCGCTCGGGCCGTAGCTGTTGACGATCCGGGTCGCCGGAGCGTGCGCGGACCACACGGCGAGCTGCTCGCCGCGCAGTTCCTCCCCGCCGATCACCAGGCACCTGGCCGTGCCGGCCAGCACGTCGGCGGGGAGCGTCCCGGCCAGCAGGTCCAGGTGGGTCGGGGTCAGCTTGACGACGCCGTAGGGACCGTCGGCCAGCGCCCGCGCCAGCTGCTCGACGCCGGCCGGCTCCTCGTCCACCAGCCGCACCGGGGCTCCGGCGGCCAGCGTCGGGTAGAGCGAGGTGAGGGCGAGGCCGCCGACTCGATCGACTCGGCGACCAGGTTGACCGCCTTGCCCGTGGTGCCGTCGACGCTCGTCAGGGGCGAGAACAGCGCGTAGTCGATGTTA
>NZ_JBEXUE010000600.1:0-5250 GCF_040614275.1 Streptosporangium sp. NPDC006013 | reverse complement strand
AGCACCTCCGGCGGGATGACACTCTTGGCGGCGACGGTGAGGCCCTTGTAGACCGAGCTTTTTTCCCGGCGTAACGGCTCTACCGGTCGAAAATGCGGCGCGAGCTCGCCGACGACCCAGGACATTAGTTGTGATCGGTCAACAACCGGCAAGCCATCGCTGACCTTTGGCCAGGGTGACATCTCATGGCTATAGACCAATGCCGTTGGATCTGGCGACTTCAGCAGTTCAGATGGCTCTTCTACGAGTTGTCGTGGATCTGGCATCTGATGCAGATATCCGGCTTGGTCGAGCACTCTGGCCAAGGCCGTAGGCCACCCCGGCAACCGGGCACTTCGTCCGCCCTTCTCTGATAGCTGCGCCAGTTCGATCTTGGCGGTGCCGAGATGCTGGGAGGCGGTCTGTTCGCTCGGAGGGTGATGGGCAGGTGTGAAATAGGCAGAATAGCGTCGCCCGATCGCTAGTCTTCCGCGTGACGCCATCCACCGACGTACTCCGAAGGAGAGGTGAACCTGCAGCTCGTTACTAAATGGCATCGTTTGGACCGAGATGCTGATCGTCACAGAGAACGGCTCGCCGTCTTCGATCCGTTCCGGCGGCCAAGACATGAGCTCGGCGCCTCTTTTCGCCGGACAACGCACAAAACGCAGGTTTCCCAAAGGCGCCTGGGCATGGGGCCGTGCCAGCGTGGCCGCCACTTCCATCGGGATCAAGCGGGCGAGCAGAGAGAAGGGCGCGTCCGGGCCAATGTTGATAGATGACCACGTGAGATCAGCAGGGCTGAGCTGCGACAGTGTCGATTCGATCTGCTCTGGCGTGGCCTTCTGCGCACGGACCCAAGCGGTGACCAAGCGAAAGAGCACTTTTGGGTCCACTGGGTTGCAGGTGAGCAGCCAGTCTTGGTCGGCGTCGTCGACATAGGGCTGTGTCACGATGCAGTCAGGAATCACTGCGGTAATGGCGTCATTCAGCGTGGCTATCGGGATTCGTGTGGTGAGCCGGTTGCGCTGGCTGGCCGTCGCTAGCCAGTGGAGCGACTCCTTCCAGTGGCGAGGGAAACTTAAGAAGTAGAACGTGCGCTTGATAGGATATTCGGGGGCAAGGCGAACGACCGTGACCGCTAGGTTGTTGTAGCGGCGTGGACTTCGACGTAGTTGCTCCTCCGAAGATCGACGTGATCCATCAACAAATGCGGCTTCATTTGCCAAGGTATCTGCAGTCATTTCTCCCGTGATGCTTGGACTGCGCCGCTCCGCGGGCACCGTCGAGCGACTGCCGACGTATCTGGCGCTGTGCCTCTCACCTGGAGCTCTCGACCAGCGCGGGCGGTCGATGCTTAGAGCGTGGAGCTGTGTGGGATGCAGACCAAAGTTTTTGGCGGTCAACTCGGTAATTAGACTGTCGGGCACCCGTGGCATGGTTCCCGTATGCCCCCGCGTCACCCACTCGTGCCAGATCAACAACCAGTCGAGGGCGTTGGGGTCAGAGAATAGAGCAATTCTACGTAGCAGGCTGCTTAGGATCGCGCGTTCGTTGGGTGCCAATCGCAGTACGGAGCGGGTATCGAATCGTAAACCGCCAACTGAAATTTTCGCGACATTAGGGCCTGGCTCGACTGCTTTACATAGGTCGTTCCATGAGCACTGCAGTTCAACCATGTGGGGTGCGGTACTAGTGGAGATCAGGCACTGAACGTCACTCGTACGGCGAACCTCGATTTCGTCGGCTGACGGTTGGTCAGGACCGGTGGTTCGTCGCATCACTAGCGCCGCGCCGAAGTCCGCAACATCGCAGGCGGAAACTACCGTACGAAGTCCCGTTGTCGATGGCCTAACTGCCTCGACGAAAAGCGGGTATGCGGGGTGGACGCCTTCCGACCACTGCGCCCGCGCCCCTGTCAACAAGCGGTGCAACACCGCCGACTCAACCCATTGCTGCCCAGGGTGTTGTGCATCAGGGATCAACGCCTGGCCCTCGCCGAGGCCATTGATCTCACGGAGGGCCTGTTGATACTTTTCGCCTGTGTAGCGGATTCTCTGTCTGACATCGCCCTTTCGATGGTCTCGGCTCATCGGGGCTGGGCTCCATGCACCGCACCGATCACATCGCGGCTCCAGGTGCGAAGCTCTCTTAGCAGCCGCAGGGCGAGGTCACTGTGGGTCGCCGGCCGGATGACTGCCATCATCCACACGGGTATGGCGCAGAAGGCCACGATCAGAATCGGAAGATGAGCGATCGCGACCACGAGCGGGCGAACCGCGACTCCGGGTAGGGCAGCAAGATTGACAGAGGGCACAGTTGTCTCCCGTTCCGCTACCCGGCCAGCGGTAATCGAGATCTGCTAGGTGCCACAGAGTCGTTGGTGTGTGCTGCGGGAGTTATCAACCCCTTCAGCCGCCCTACTTGGAACCTTGGTCCGGGAGTTCCAAAACGGCAAGGCCTCGCGTACGGCCCATTCGGAGCGTACCACGCTTGCGGTGGGTTCCGACTAGGAGAGACAGCGGCAGATCTGGTGGTCCACTGCGCTCGTTGATCGATGGAGGACTACGGCTTGAAGCGCAGAGGTTGGCGTCGAAGCGCGAGACCTAGCCCGCTCGAGCTCGTAATTGCTATCCGGTAGCAGTAGTCTCTCCCGCTCCGGTCCGATTCCTCGCAATAACATCTTCGTGACTGATCTTCGAGCGACGCATTCAATCCGAAATCTGGATGGAGAAGCCTCTCGATCACTACGTTATGGGTGGGCCCGCCACGCCATTCCAATTGGATGTCTCGATCTATCCAAAGGCTCCAGTAGTGGACGTGCTGATCGCCATAAATTGCGTGGCAGCGACGTATGAGCCCGGACATAAATGAATTCCCGGAGACGCCAAGGTCGAATAGATCCTTGTTGAGCTCTTGGAAATGGACTTCTTTCGATGTCCATTCATCCGGATGGTCAATCCACACCGCCATGTCGCGGTTGACGTCGTCGATGGCGAGTGCAACTGCGGCCTCCCATACGGAAGAACGGACAAGAACCTTGATCCGTCCGGGGAGGCCAGGACGGGTGAGTAGCACATGCTTTGCGTGCACCTCGGCGCGGAGTCCCACGACCCCACGAACCTCTGTTCCATCCGTTTCGACCCCAGGCATGACCTGCCCGACAAAATCAGGGAGAAGGTCGGGATGAACTTCAAGCTGGAATTCATCGGAGAGGGGGACGACGTAGCGGAACCCGAAAGGCGGGTATGAGGGCCGTTCAGAGTTAAGGGGTACATCCCAGGGGTGATAATCCATGCGACCGCACCTGATAAGGAGCTGCGCTTCGAGTGCAGCTTGCTCGGGTGTCGCGATAGGGATCGCTAGCGCGTTATCTCCAAGACCGGCCAATTGTCGGCCGGCGATGCTCTGCGGTTCGCCTGTGTAGCGCCTGCGACTACGAATGCGATTACGGCGCTGTGAATGAAGCATTGATTCCTCCGTCGCACTGCCCGACTCAGCGCATATCGGAGAAGTGACCGCTTCACTTCTGCACGTAATAAACCCATATCCGTGGGAGGCGGTGCCTCTGGGGTCCTGCGATGACCGCTGTCGGGTCGGTCATGCGGACTAGGCGGCCACACCGCCCGGAAATCCCTGCGGACATTATGCATCAGCCGTCGATCGGGCGCTACTCAAACTGTTTTCGTGCACGAGGTTGCGATCTCGTCCCTGGAGTGCTCACCTGACCTGTTACGAAAAGCGCTGACGCCGTCGCTTGGTCGGATGAGTCGGTCACGAAAGATCGAAGTGCGCCTTGGCCTTCTCCCGGATCCGGGCTAGGCGTTTGGAGATAGGGCTGTGGTTCTTGTAGCCCATCAGATCGGCGATCTCGCAGAGCTTGGTAACCCCGCTGTTCAGGAGCACGACGACCTGGCGCTCGCTGGGATCGAGCAAGGCGAGGAAGTCGCTGTAGACCAGGTCCGCGATCACCTCTGTCTCCGGTCCTTGAACAGGAATGGTGTCGGTCAGCTCGACGAACGTGACCTTCACCTTCGAACGCTTGCTGTGCAACTTGCGTTCGAAGTCCTCCCGTGCGAAGGACCAGCGATCGGAGAAGTCGTCTTTGACCCGATGAGACCTCACCGCGTCCAAGATGTCGCGGAGCCTGCCGGTTGCGTCGGCATGGTCGACGACCGACCGAACGACTTCTGAAGCTTCACTCTCACCACGCCACAGGTCACTGCCGACGCGGGGACTCGTCGCGACTACCTCCTCCAGGAAGGTCCCGCCTTGCAGGGGAGCGGGACCCGCTCTGACCCCGGCGTCTACGACCGGAAAGTCGCCGAGGATCTCCTGGACGGCAGCGGTGACAGCCGGGACCCAGAAATCCAGGTTATGGGCAAGGATCCGGATCGGGTCGGTGCTGGAGAATCCGCTCATTCCCGAACCTGATACGAGGTGTCTCCATACCGTGGACGCCCATGCGTTGGAGAGTCGGTCCGCGAAGTCGCTCGGGAGGAAGTGATCGACGGGAGTGGGCTGCATGAGGTACGGCCACTGTCCCGCGCTGAGCAGGGGCAGCCCGAACCGCTCCACGGTCGATCGCGGCAACAGGTGGAACAGAGGGGCGTACTCGAAGTAGCGACTGGCCGTCCTCGGAACGAAGACCACATTCACGTCCCCGCCCTCGGCCACCTGTCGCAGCGGTTCGGGAAGCTCGTCTTCGGCGAAGAAGCGGCGACGGAACTGGGCGCATTCCCAGAGGATGTTCCACCGGGTGACGGCCACGTCCAGATGTGGCCTCTCCTCTCCCCGAAACATGGTCGCAGGTAGCGTGACGTACTCCGGCGGTAGCGGCCGAAGAGGGTGAACTACCTGCTTGTACAGAAAGCCTGCCGACAGATTGAACAGTCGTGGATACATGCCGGCTGCGGCGGCCTCCTCGTCTGCGAAGAACTGGTCCTGGTGGAACTCCTCAATCTCGGCGGCGGTCGGTGCGCGATCGTCGATGTCCGTCATACCTACCTCACGACGCACGAAGCAAATTCCGTTCCGTTTACGCCCTGACCTGCCGTATGGCGAGGTGTGCGCCATCCACCAGCCCAACCTCTTTCCCCGACTGGTGACGCTGGCCAAGCTGTTCGCCGCCGACTACTGGATCGTCCTGGACGACGTGCAGTTCGCACGCAGGGACTACCAGCACCGCGCGCGCCTCGCCTCGCTCGACGGCTCGTGGCAGCCGCAGTGGCTCTCCATTTCCACCCATCTGCCATACGGCCGCTCCACCTC
>NZ_JBEXUE010000599.1:0-5250 GCF_040614275.1 Streptosporangium sp. NPDC006013 | reverse complement strand
AGGAGATGTCAGTCCGGCCGGTCGTCGCCGCCGACACGTTCTGCACGATCATGTCGATGTTGACCTCGGCGTCGGCGAGTGTTTTGAAGATCGTCGCAGCCTCGCCGACCTTGTCGGGCACCCCGACAACGGTGATCTTGGCCTCGCTCCGGTCGTGCGCGACGCCGGAGATGATCGGCTGCTCCATCTCTGTTCCTTCGCTGTCGGGGTCGGAGACGACCCACGTGCCTTCCTTGGTGCTGAACGAGCTTCTGACGTGGATCGGCAGGCCGAAACGGCGAGCGTACTCAACGCAGCGCAGGTGCAGGATCTTCGCACCGCAGGCCGCCATCTCCATCATCTCGTCGTACGAGATCTTGGGAATCTTACGGGCGGTCGGGACGATGCGGGGGTCGGCGGTGAAGACGCCGTCCACGTCGGTGTAGATCTCACACACGTCGGCGTTCAGGGCGGCGGCGAGCGCGACCGCCGTGGTGTCCGAGCCTCCCCTGCCGAGCGTGGTGATGTCCTTGGTGTCCTGGGAGACGCCCTGGAACCCGGCCACGATCGCGACCTGGCCGTTGTCGAGCGCCCCGCGTATCCGGCCGGGCGTCACGTCGATGATGCGCGCGCGGCCGTGCGAGGAGTCAGTGATCACGCCGGCCTGGGAACCGGTGAACGAGCGCGCCTCCTGACCGAGGTTGGCGATCGCCATCGCCAGCAGCGCCATCGAGATGCGCTCACCCGAGGTGAGCAGCATGTCAAGCTCCCGGCCAGGCGGGAGCGGCGAGACCTGCTGGGCGAGGTCGAGTAGTTCGTCCGTCGTGTCACCCATGGCGGAAACGATCACCACGACGTCGTTGCCGGCTTTTTTCGTCGCGACGATCCGCTGAGCGACCCGCTTGATGCAGGACGCGTCGGCGACGGACGAACCACCATACTTCTGAACAACGAGCGCCACGAGATGTCTCCGAAGCAATCTAGGGCTGTGGAGTTCACAGTCTACTGGCGCCCTAGCTGGGACCTTCTGATGTGGCTCAGTATGTGGACGATCACACGGTTGTGCGCTCCTCGGCGACATCAAGCCGGGTATGGGCGACAAGGGCCTGAAGTGCCCGCATCGCCGCTCCGGCGTGGTTTCCCCAGGTGTTGAAATAGGAGTACTGCCACCACCAGAGAGCCTCCAGCGGGCGACCCGCACTGTGGTGCCGCAGACCGTGCAGGAGGTCGGCGGCCACCGCCGTCAGGTCGTCGGAGAGACGGTACGGAGTGACCCCGGTGTCCTTGTAGGGGTCGAAGACCTCGGCGTAGTCGTCGACCGGCCCCAGCCGCTCGGCCAGAGCCGTTCGGACGGCGTCGACGTCCGGGTCCTCGCCCAGATGCGGTTCCCAGTTGCCCGACAGGATCACGTCCTGGCTCGCGCCGAGCTGCGCGCCGGCCGAGCTGACCTGCGCGACCTCCACCAGCAGCAGGGGCAGGATGGCGTCGCCGCCCTCGCCGCCCGCCAGGCGGGTCAGGCCGTCGATGTAGTTCTTCGCGTGCTCCGCGATCCGCTCCGCGAGAGCACTCCACGCGTCATCAGACATCAAGGAGCCTCCTTCCCTCGAACGCGCGGCCCAGGGTGACCTCGTCCGCGTACTCGAGGTCACCGCCTACCGGCAGACCGCTGGCCAGTCGTGTCACTTTCAGTCCCATCGGCTTGACCAGACGGGCGAGATAGGTCGCCGTCGCCTCCCCCTCAAGGTTGGGGTCGGTGGCGAGGATCAGCTCGGTGACCTGGCCGTCCGCCAGGCGGGTCATGAGCTCTCTGATGCGCAGGTCGTCGGGGCCGACACCGTCGATCGGGCTGATCGCCCCGCCCAGCACGTGGTAGCGGCCTCGGAACTCGCGGGTCTTCTCGATGGCCACGACGTCCTTCGACTCCTCGACGACGCAGATCACGTGGGGATCGCGCCTGGCGTCACGGCAGATCCGGCACTCCTCCTCCGCGGCGACGTTGCCACAGACCCGGCAGAAGCGGACCTTCTCCTTGACCTCCAGCAGCACGTGCGCGAGCCGTTTCACGTCGGCCGGCTCCGCGGCCAGCAGGTGGAACGCGATGCGTTGCGCGCTCTTGGGACCGACGCCGGGGAGCATCCCCAACTCGTCGATCAGGTTCTGGACGACCCCTTCGTACATGACCTAGAACCCGGGAAGCTGGCCGAGCCCGCCCCCGCCCCCCAGCCCCTGCGCGAGGGGACCGAGCTTCTCCTGCTGCAGGTCGGCCGCGGCACGCACGGCGTCGCGGATGGCCGCGATGACCAGGTCGGCGACGGTATCCGCCGTCTCCTGGGGGTCACCGGGGTCGATGGCCTCGGCGCTGATCTCTAGTTCGAGCAGCTCGCCCCCGCCGTTGACCGTGGCCACGACCAGGCCGCCGCCCGCGGAGCCCTGAACCTCCGCGTCGTTCAGCTCCTGCTGGGCGCTCACAAGCTGCTGCTGCATGAGCTGAGCCTGCTCCAGCAGCTGCTGCAGGTTGACATCCCCTGGGTTCACCGTCGTTGTGCTCCTCATTCGTGACATCGGTCGTCACGAGCCTACGGGTTCTGAGCCGGGTGTTGTACTGAAGCGAGCACGGGTTCCCTGCTGACGGGGATTAAACCTTCGTCGGGTCCCGGGCCCCCTCCAGACGTCCGAGACCCGACATGACACGCCCCGGAGCGGCCGCACACGGCGGCGTGTGATCGAAAGGTAACCGTCCGAAGGTTGCACACACGTTGCGATCGTCCGCTCACTCTTCGCGCGCCCTCTTTGATCGAACGGGTTGCGTGCGGGGTTCTGAGCCCCGATGCTTCCGCCATCGGCTCTGTTCCGGGGGGATATGTGTCCGACAGCCAGATGAGAGCCGTCCAGACAGCCGATCTCGACTCCTACGCGTCACGGCTGCGGCGCCTGCACGAGGCCCTGAGCAACGGTGAGCAGCCGGTGGCCGAGGGACCCAGAAGCGTGATCTCCTCGTCGTGGCGGCGGTCGCTGGACGCCGGGATCGACCTCGAGGCCAGGTCGGCCCCGCCGGCCTTCGAGGGCCAGGACGTCCGGGAGGTCCGTTCGGCCCATCCGATGAGCGGGCTGCTGCCGATCATCACCGGCACCCTGCTGGGAGCCGCCGCCGAGGGGGGCCAGATCCTGCTCATCGCCGACGCCGAGGGCAGGGTGCTCTGGCGGGACGGCGACCACCGGACGATGGAACGCGCCGACGAGGTGGGACTGGCCGCCGGCTTCGACTGGAGCGAGCAGGCGATCGGGACCAACGGCCTGGGCACCGCGCTCGTGACCCGGCGGCCCCTCCACGTCTTCTCCTCCGAACACCTGGTCAGGGCACTCCACATCTGGTCCTGTTCCGCCGCGCCGGTCATCGATCCCGACAGCGGCGGCCTGCTGGGCTGCGTCGACGTCAGCGGCACGACGCGCGCCATGCACCCGGCGAGCGTCGCCCTCGTCGAGGCCGCCGCGCGGCTGGCCGAGAGCCACCTCACGCTGCGTATGCTCGAACGTGACGAGCGGCTCAGACGCCGCCACGAGAGACAAGTGAGCGCGCTGCGCGGCGAGCCTGGCGCCCTGGTCACCGCGACCGGGCGGATCATCGCCGGTGACGACGCACCGCAGTGGGGTCACCGCATCCGCCTGCCCGAGGTGGGCCACCGTCTGGTCCTGCCCGACGGGCGGAGTGCCTTCCTTGAACCGCTCGGCGACGAGGGCTTCCTGCTCCGCCTCGCGGGTCCGGCGCGTGACCCCGTGCTGACCCTGTCCCTCCTCGGCACCGAGCACCCCTCGGCGTACCTGGAGGGGGTCTGCCTGCCGCTCTCCCTGCGCCACGCCGAGATCCTCGCGATGCTCGCCCTCAACCCCCGGGGAATGACGGCCGCCCAACTCTCCTTCCATCTGTACGGCGACACGGGAAATCCGGTGACCATCCGTGCCGAGATCCACCGGCTCCGCATCCACCTCGGCCACACCATCGCCGCCAGGCCGTACCGCCTCACCTGCACGGTCGAGGCCGACTTCCTGGAACTCAAGCGGCTGCTCGCGGCCGGCGAGACCGCGCCGGTCGCCCGCGCCTACCGCGGCCCCCTACTGCCCCGCTCCGAGGCGCCCGCCCTGCGCCGCGAGCGGGAGGAACTGGAGGGCCAGGTACGGGCCCGCCTCCTGCGGCGGGGCGACCCCGACGACCTCTGGGCCTACACCGAGACCGAGCACGGCAGGAACGACATCCAGATCCTCGAACGCCTCGCCGCCACGCTGCCCCGCCACGACCACCGCGCGGTGGCGGCCCGGATCCGCCTCAGCGGCGTCGACCTGCCCTGAGGTCCTCGCCATCTCGAAGGCGGGGATTCCCGTGCCGCCACGGGTGCGGCGGGTTTCCCGGCGACCACTTTCAGGGCGGACGCGCGCCGTCGACCGGTCCGAGACCTCCGGGACGCGGGTGGGAGCGCGGTGTGCAGCCCGTCAGGTGTGGTCGATCTCGCCGATGATCTGGCCACCCAGCTCGCGCTGGATGAGGGCCATCCCGGTGAGCGCGTCGACGTCGGCGTCCGCGTCGTTCAGCGGGTCGACCTCGTCGGCGTCGGGGGCGGCGCCGCGGTTACCCCGGGCGGGCACCGCGTCGGGCCAGGCCGCCTTGGCGCCGGTCTTGGCCACGGCCCTTGGACCGGCCTGGGCGGCGGCCTTGGCGGCCGAGCGGGCGGCGGCCAGGCCGGGACCGGGGCCGGGGCCGGAGATCGACGGGGGAGGCGAGCCCGGGTCCTCCGGCATGGGGGCGTCCGGCCAGGACTCGTCCGTCGCGGGCGGGGTCTGACGCGCCGGGGCCTCCCGCTCCGCCTGCGGCGCGGGAGGAGCGACGGGGGCCTGCGCCTGACGGACGGGCGCCTGTACCTGCGATGGCTGGGGGGTGGGCTGCTGGGGGGCTGGGGGCTGTCTCGGTGCCGGCGCACGGCCCCCGCCCGACGGAGCGGGCCCGTTGCCGACGACGGCCTCGACCTTCCAGGTCCCGCCCAGAACCTCCTGCAGCACCGCCGCGACGACCGCGTCCTTGCCGCCCCCGGTGAAGTTCTTCATCGCGCCGACCTGCGCGAACCCCAGGGTTACGATCTTGCCCTCGACCCCGACGACCTGGGCGTTGGTGTTGACGTTGGCCCACACGACGATGCTGCGCCGCTTGAGCGCGGCGAGCACCTGGGGCCACGCCTGCTGCACGGCCCCGCCCCCGGAGCCGGGCGCGGCCGCCGTGTCGAC
>NZ_JBEXUE010000598.1:0-5271 GCF_040614275.1 Streptosporangium sp. NPDC006013 | reverse complement strand
GGTGTACTTCAGGCCGAGTGCCACCTCGTCGGGCAGCGCGGGCCGGTCGTCCTCAAGGTCGGCGGTCGGCACCTTCTCCCAGACGCTCGGTGGTGAGGGGGTGAGGAGGCGGGCGCTGCCGAGGCGGTCGGTGAGGTGTCCGGCGAAGCGCATGCCGGTGATGAGTCCGATGGCGACGGCGAGGAGTCCGTAGCTGAGCTGGCCGTCACTGAGGTTGAGTGTGTGTTTGACGGCGGGGATGCGGGCGGCCCAGGCTCCGGAGGCGGTGCCGAGGAGGATGAAGAAGTAGGAGACGGCTCGGCGGGCGTTGGTGGGGTGTTGGTGGGTGGTGGTCATGAGCGTCCCCGGGTGTGTTGGATCCGGGGGGTTATTCAATCATGGTGGGGTGTTGGTGGGTGGTGTGCAGGCTGGTGGTGTATGGGAGTTTTTGTCTGGTCACTTCTGCCGGTGGGCATCCTCGCCGGTTGTCTTGGTGCTCTGCGGTGCGGGGATGCTGGCGGCGGGGGCGGCCTGGTACGGCCTGGTACGGCCTGCGGCGGATGATCACCGGCAGGTGACAGGCCGGAAGGGGGCGGTTCCGCTCGCTGCCGGTGTGGGCGCCGGACGGGCCGGTGGCTCGTTCAGTGTACGGAGAAGCCGCCGTCGACGCAGATGGCCTGGCCGGTGATGTAGGCGCCGGCGTCGGAGGCGAGGAGGAGGGCGATGCCGGCGAAGTCGGCCGGGGTGGCGTTGCGGCCGGTCATGGAGCGGGCGGCGAGTGCTTCGACGCGTCCGGGGATGGCCTGGGCGGGTTCGGTGAGGGGGGTGAGGACGAAGCCGGGGATGATGGTGTTGGCGCAGACGCCGTGGGGGGACCAGGCTTCGGCCTGGGAGCGGGTGAGGCCGGTGATGGCGGCTTTGGAGATGCCGTAGGCGCCGCTGTCGCCGAAGGCCCGGTGGGATTGCTGGGAGCCGAGGTTGATGATGCGGCCCCAGCCGCGCCGGGCCATCCGCGGGCCGAAGTGCTGGCCGAGGAGGTAGGGGGCGGTGATGTTGACGGCCATGGTCTGGTGGTAGTCGTCGTCGGTGAGGTCGGCCATGGGGTGGCGGATGTTGTTGGCGGCGTTGTTGACCAGGATGTCGATGTCGCCGAAGAGGGTGGGGGCCTGGTCGCGGACGCGGGTGATGTCGGCGGGGTCGGCGAGGTCGGCGCTGATGGCTGCGGCGCTGATGGCGTGGTCGTGGAGTTCGCCGAGGGTGCGGGTGAGCTGTTCGGTACGGCGGGCGACGATGACGAGGGCCGCGCCGGCGTGGCCGAGGGTGTGGGCGATGGTGCGTCCGATGCCGGAGCTGCCGCCGGTGACGAGGGCGGTGCGGCCCGCGAGGGAGAAGAGGTCGTTGATGGGCGTGGTCACAGCGATAGAACCTATCATCCCACCTTTTCGTGTGGAGGATGATCCTGCAGGGCGGAGGCGGCCTGCTGGATCTTCTCCATGACGTCGGACAGGTCGCGCAGGGTGCCGGTGTCGAGGTGGTACAGGATGCGGCGGAAGTCGGCGAAGCCGGCGTCGGCGATCTGCTCGATCAGGGTCAGGCCGGCGGGGGTGAGCCCGACGCGCCGGACCCGGCGGTCGTGGGGGTCCTCGCGGCGATCGACGAGGCCGTGGGCGACGAGGCGGTCGACGATGCCGGTGACGGTGCCGAGGCCGACGCCGAGGTGGCCGGCGAGGTCCTGGCCGGAGGCGGAGTCCTGGCAGGACAGGAAGATGACGACCTTGAGCTGGCGCATGGTCAGGTTGGAGTCGAAGAGGGGTGAGGAGGGCCGGTGTTGGGCGAACAGTCGTCCCAGGTCGCGCTGGATGGCACCGATCTGGTCGATCAGTCGTTCGCGGTTGTCGTTCACGCTCACCTCTCGCTTCCTGAGAAGGTTATCAGGAACGGTAAGCTTCCTTAAATATTCGCATAAGGCGAAGTGTTAGTCTGGGGCGAATCTTGTTGTGACATCCATTGAGGAGTCCCGCCCCCATGACCTCCTTGGCCAGGTTGAGCCTCGCCAACCGTAGCCTCGTCATACTGATCGCGCTGGTGCTCAGCGCGTTCGGTGTCTTCGCGATCCCGTCACTGAAGCAACAACTGCTGCCCTCGCTCTCGTTCCCGGGGGCGTTCGTGGTGGCCCCGTACCTGGGCGCCTCTCCCGAGATCGTCGAGGAACAGGTCACCGAGCCGATCGAGAACAGCTTCCAGGGGCTGGAGGGCGTCACGAAGGTGACCTCGACGTCCCGGGAGGGGATGGCGCAGATCCAGGTGGCCTTCGAGTACGGCACCGACATCGACGCCGCGGTCTCGAAGATGCAGCAGGCAGTGTCGCGGATCAAGACGCAGCTGCCTGCGGAGGTCGACCCGCAGGTGCTGACGGGCGGGACCGACGACATTCCGGTGGTGCAGCTGGCGGTGGGCGATGGCGGCGACCAGCGGGTCATGGCCGAGCGGCTGCAGCGGCTGGTGGTGCCGGAGCTGCAGGGCATCGAGGGAGTGCGCGAGGCGACGGTGACGGGCACCCGCGACGAGGTGGTGACGATCACCCCGGACCTCGGGAAACTGGCGCTACTGGGCTTGGCGCCCACGGCGGTGGCCGACCTGCTGCGCGCCAACGGGCAGTCGATTCCCGCGGGCAGCCTGACCGAGGACAAGACGTCGCTGACGGTGCAGGTCGGCACGCGGGTCTCGACTCTGCAGGAGCTGAAGGACCTCTACCTGACCCCCGCGGTGCCGGCGCAGGCACCCGCGCAGGCGCAGGCGCGGCCGGGAGGCGCCCAGCAGGGCCCGCAGGCTCAGGCTCAGCGCCCGGCGCCGGCCCCCAGGCCGGTGCGGCTGGGCGAGGTGGCCACGGTGGAGCGGTCGCTGGCCGAGGGCACCTCGCTGACGCGCACCAACGGGCAGCCGAGCCTGGGCGTGGTGGTGACGATGAAGCCGGACGGCAACGCGGTGACGATCTCGCACGCGGTGCGCGAGAAGATACCCGGCTTCGTGCGGGCGATCGGTGACTCCTCTCAGGTGACGGTGGTCTTCGACCAGGCGCCGTACGTGGAGCGGTCGATCCACGACCTGACGACCGAGGGGCTGCTGGGGCTGGCGTTCGCGGTGCTGGTCATCTTGGTCTTCCTGCTGTCGGTGCGCTCGACGCTGGTGACGGCGGCCTCCATCCCGCTGTCGGTGATCATCGCGCTGATCGCACTGTGGGTGGGTGACTACTCGCTGAACATGCTGACACTGGGTGCGCTGACGATCGCGGTGGGCCGGGTGGTCGACGACTCGATCGTGGTGCTGGAGAACATCAAGCGCCACCTCGGCTACGGCGAGGCCAAGCGCAAGGCGGTGCTGGAGGGGGTACGCGAGGTCAGCGGCGCGGTGACGGCCTCAACCCTGACGACCGTCGCGGTGTTCGTGCCGATCGCGGTGGTGGGCGGCATGGTGGGGCAGCTGTTCGCACCGTTCGCGATCACGGTGAGCGTGGCGCTGCTGGCGTCGCTGCTGGTGTCGCTGACCGTGGTGCCGGTGCTGGCCTACTGGTTCCTGAAGGCGCCGGTGCTCTCGCCCGAGCAGGCGCGGGCGGTGCGCGAGGAGGCCGAGGCCAAGGAGCTGCGCAGCCCGTTGCAGCGGGCGTACCTGCCGGTGCTGCGTTTCGCCACCCGGCGGCGGCTGGCGACGCTGCTGGTGGGCGTGGTGGTGTTCGCCGCGACGATGGGGCTGGCCGGCCGGCTGGAGACCAACTTCATCGACTCCTCGGGGCAGGACACGGTCTCGATCAGCCAGCGGATGCCCTCGGGCACGGACCTGGCGACGACGGACGCCGCGGCCAAGAAGGTCGAGGAGGTTCTGACGTCGCTGGATGCGGTACGCGACTACCAGGTGAACGTGGGTGCCGGCGGCGGGTTCGAGGGCGCGATCGGCGGCGGTGGCGGCGGAGACCGGGCCTCCTACTCGGTGACGATCAAGGAGGGCGCCGACGCCGAGGCGTTGCAGGAGACGCTACGCCAGCGGCTGAAGGGACTCTCGGACGTCGGGGAGGTCACCGTGGGCGGCTCTCAGGGCGCCGGTGGCGGCTCGACCGACCAGTTGCAGGTGATCGTGCAGGCGCCGGATGTGGCGACGCTGCGTACGGCGACCGAGACGGTGCGCGCGGCGATGGCGGACCTGGGCGGGCTGCGGGACGTGGGCTCGAACCTGGAGGCCGGCGCCCAGCGCATCGAGGTGCGGGTCGACCGGGAGAAGGCCGCGGCCAGGGGGCTGACCGAGACGCAGATCGGGCAGCTGGTCGCGCAGCGGTTCCGTGGGATGTCCCTGGGTGCGCTGACGCTGGACGGGCGCGCCGGTACGGTGGTGCTGCGGGCCGGTGAGGTGCCCGAGGACCTCAAGGCTGTGCGTGCGCTGACGCTGCCGACGGCGGCGGGCATGGTCAGGCTGTCGCAGGTGGCCGAGGTCGCCAAGGTCGACGGTCCCACGCAGGTGACCCGGATCGACGGTGCGCGCAGCGCGACGGTGTCGGGCACGGCCATCGGCAGCGACCTGGGCGCTGTGACCACCGAGCTGACCGCGAAGCTGGACAAGCTGACGATGCCCGCGGGGGCGAGCTTCAGCGTGGGCGGGGTCAGCGCCGACCAGGCCGAGGCGTTCGGGCAGCTGGGGCTGGCGATGCTCGCGGCGATCGCGATCGTCTTCATGATCATGGTGGCGACGTTCCGGAGCTTCGTGCAGCCGCTGATCCTGCTGGTGTCGGTGCCGTTCGCGGCGACCGGCGCGATCGGGCTGCTGCTGGCCACGGGCACGCCGCTGGGCGTGCCGGCCCTGATCGGCATGCTGATGCTGATCGGCATCGTGGTGACCAACGCGATCGTGCTGATCGACCTGATCAACCAGTACCGTGAGCAGGGCATGGGCATCGTGGAGGCGGTGATCGAGGGGGGCCGGCGACGGCTGCGGCCGATCCTGATGACCGCGGTGGCGACGATCTTCGCGTTGATTCCGATGGCACTGGGACTGACCGGTTCGGGCGGGTTCATCTCCCAGCCGCTGGCGATCGTGGTGATCGGCGGGCTGCTGTCGTCGACGTTGTTGACGCTGGTGCTGGTGCCGACCCTGTACGTGATGGTGGAGCGGCTCAAGGAGCGGCTGCGGCGTACCCCCAGGGAAGGGAGCCCGCGGCCGGATCTGAAGGTCTACGACAAGGACGAGCTGGCGCCGGCCAGGCAGTAAGTCCTGGGGTAGGTTCCGGGGCAAGCCCGGTGAGCCGGT
>NZ_JBEXUE010000597.1:0-5322 GCF_040614275.1 Streptosporangium sp. NPDC006013 | reverse complement strand
CACGATCCCGCGGTCTTCACCGAGAACGCCGAGCCGGCCGAGCCGCCGAGCCACGGCTATGCCAAGGACGCCTCCGAGGTGGAGGGCTATGTCCGCCTCCTTCTGCAACGTGGCGGGGCTGCGGCCCACCCCCGGGCGGGTGCCGGCGCCGTCGGCCGTCGCGGCCTGGTTCACCCTCGGCGTGCCGGGGCCGATGGCCCGTACCGCCGGGGACCTGGCGCTGCTGATGAGCGCGGTCGCCGGGTTCGACGCCTCCTCCCCCCTGTCGATCGCCGAGAGCGGCACCGTCTTCGCCGGGCCGCTGGAGCTGGAGGCGACCGGGCTGCGCGTGGCCTGGAGCCCGGACCTGGGCGGGCTGCCCGTCGACGCGGAGACCGCCAAGGTCACCGCGGACGCCCCGGCCGTGCTCGCGGAGCTGGGCGCGCGGGTGGAGCGGGTGGAGCTGGACCTGTCGGGCGCCGAGGACGCCTTCCGGATCTACCGGGCGTGGTACTACGCGCTCTGCTACGGCGACCTGCCGCAGGAGCGCCTGGGGGCGAACGTGCGCTGGAACGTCGAGCGGGGCCGCGAGGTGACCGGGGCCGACCTGGCCCGCGCCGAGCGGCTGCGCAGCGGGCTCTACCAGCGGATGGAGGCCTTCTTCGGCACCTACGACTTCCTGATCGCCCCGGTCAGCCAGGTGCCGCCGTTCCCGGTGGACGCCCCGTACGTCTCGGAGATCAACGGGCAGTCGCTGCCCGACTACCTGGCGTGGATGCGCTCGGCCTACTGGATCAGCGTGCTGCACGCCCCGGCGGCGTCGGTGCCGTGCGGGTTCACCTCGGACGGGCTGCCGGTGGGCGTGCAGATCATCGGGCGCCCCTTCGCCGACATGGCGGTGCTCCGGCTGGCCCACGCCTTCGAGCGCGCCACCGGGTACGGCGCGCGCAGGCCGCCCCGCTGACCGCGACCGCCGCGCCTACCGGCCGTCGATGTCATGCGACGGCAACGGCCCGTAGGGGTCGTCCCCGCCGAACGGATGGCGCAGCGGCGAGTCGCGGTAGCCCGCGATGCCCTCCAGGACGAAGAAGGCGCCGGCGGCCAGCGTCGGCCACGCGTACAGCACGCCCCTGGCGGTCAGCGCCAGCGGCCCCGGGACCAGCGGCACGGAGCTTCCCGCGGAGCTCCCCGAGGCGGCGACGCTCACCGCGCCGAGGTTGGCCGCCTCGCCGACCAGCAGCGCGAGGTGCGCGCCGAGCAGGCCGCCCGCGGCCAGGCCCACCACCACCGGCAGCGGGCGCCCCCCGCGCGACACGCCATAGCCGATGACCCCGCAGACCAGCCCGAGCACGCCCGTGATGACGGCGAACCAGCCGTCGGCGGCGATCAGCGCCTGCGTGGAGGGATCGGCCAGCAGCGGCCCCTTGCCCGTCACGACGTACGGGGGTCGCGGCGCGGCCAGCGACCACAGGATCCCGGCGACGACTCCGGCCAGGGCGAGCACCAGCACGGTGATCACGAAGTCACGCACAGCGCGCACCACGGCCCCCTCACCCTCTGCGCAGATGTGCCCGATGTTACCCATCCGCCCGCCCGGCGCCACCCGGGGTTCCCGCCGAGTCCCGTTACGCTTACGGGGTGAACGAAGAGGCATGGTTGATCGAACCCTCCGGGCCGCTCCGCGGTGACGTCGAGGTCCGCGGTTCCAAGAACGGCGTCTCCAAGCACATGGTCGCCGCGATGCTGGGCGCCGGTGAGAGCACGATCCAGAACGCCCCGGACGTGGGCGAGGTGGGGATCACCGCGCAGATGCTGAGGGCGCTCGGCATCGACGTGGAGATCAGCTCCGGGGAGATCACCGTCTCTCCCGGGGAGCAGATCAACCCGCACGTGCCGGCGGCGTTCACCGGCCTCAACCGGATCCCGATCCTGATGCTGGGCCCGCTGCTGCACCTGGCGGGCGAGGCGTTCGTGCCGCTGGTCGGCGGCGACCCGATCGGCCGCCGGCCCGTCGACTTCCACGTCGAGGCGCTGCGCGCGATGGGCGCCGAGGTCGAGGTGAGCGACACCGGCGTGTACGCCAAGGCCAAACGACTGCGCGGCACCCGGCTCGAACTGCCCTACCCCAGCGTCGGCGCCACCGAGACGATCCTGATGTCCGCGGTGCTGGCCGAGGGCAAGACCGTGCTGAAGGGCGCGGCGATGGAGCCCGAGGTGGTGGAGCTCGCCCTGTTCCTGCAGCGCATGGGCGCGCGCATAGAGCTGAGCCCGGACCGGCGCATCGTGATCGAGGGGGTGGAGCACCTGCACGGCGCCTCCACCTGGCTCAACGGCGACCGCATCGAGGCGTTCTCCTACCTGGCGGCCGGTCTGATCACCGGCGGCCAGGTACGGGTGCACGGCTGCCCGCAGGACCGGCTGGTCACCGCGATCACCACCCTGGCCAGGATGGGCGCCGAGGTCGACATCACCGACGACTACCTGTCGGCGTCGGCGCCGCACGGGCTGCGGGCCGCGGCGGTGCAGACCGACACGCACCCGGGGTTCATGACCGACTGGCAGACGCCCCTGATGGTGCTGTTCACCCAGGCCCAGGGCATGTCGGTGCTGCACGAGACCGTGTTCGAGAACCGCCTGGTCTACGTGCCCGCACTGCAGAAGATGGGCTGCGAGATCGAGGTGTTCGACGTCTGCCTGGGCGGCCCGGCCTGCCGCTACCACGACACCAACGCCAAGCACTCGGCGGTCGTGCGCGGCGTGTCCAGGCTGAGCGGCGCCGACGTGACGCTGCCCGACATCCGGGCCGGGTTCTCCGCCGTGCTGGCCGCGGCCGCCGCGGAGGGCGTCTCCACGCTGCGCGGGGTGCACCACATCGAGCGGGGCTACCACCGGCCGTTCGAGCAGTTCGCCTCTCTCGGGCTGAAGATCAGTCGAGAAAAGGTGCAGGACGGGTAAGGATTGGCAACCGGGCGTTTATGGGTGATCGTCCGGTTGCACGTTACCTTGCGTGACATCGCACCCAGAGGTGAGACGCGGACCCGGCGCGTGCCTGCGCGTCCTGGCGGCCTGCGGGGTGCTCGGCGGGCTGCTGGCCGCCCTGGCCGCGCTGCCGCTGGTCGGCACGGTGGGGGTCACCGTCAACAACGTCACGAGAACCCTGACGGACCTGCCGCCGAGCCCTCGGGAGAACCCGCTCGCCCAGCGCACCGTGCTCCTGGACCGGAACGGCAAGCGGTTCGCCCAGTTCTACACGGAGAACCGGACCGTCGTACGACTCGACCAGGTCGCCCCCGTCATGCGTGAGGCGATCGTGGCGATCGAGGACTCGCGCTTCTACGAGCACGCGGGCCTGGACATCAAGGGCACCCTGCGCGCCCTGGTGACCAACACCAGGGCGGGCGGGGTGCGCCAGGGCGGCTCCTCGCTCACCCAGCAGCTGGTGAAGAACATCCTGGTCGAGAACTCCGAGACCGAGACCGAGCGCGCCCAGGCCCGCGCGCCCAGCATCCAGCGCAAGATCACCGAGCTGCGGTACGCGCTGGCGATGGAGAAGAAGTACACCAAGGCCGAGATCCTGGAGCGCTACCTCAACATCGCCTACTTCGGCGCGGGGGCCTTCGGGGTGGAGGCCGCCGCCCAGCGCTTCTTCTCGGTCGCGGCCTCCCGGCTGACCCTGGCGCAGGCGGCGACACTGGCCGGCGCGGTCCGCACCCCGTACATCACGGACCCGTCGCTGGACGCGGCGCGCAGGAAGAAACTGCGAGAGCGCAGGGACATCGTCCTGGAGCGGATGGCCCAGCTGTCGTACGTCCCCCGGCCCCGGGCGGAGGCCGCCATGAGACGGCCGCTGAACCTCCGGCTGCAGCCGCAGCCCGGCGGCTGCGACGGGAGCGTCTATCCCTACTTCTGCCTGTACGTGCACAGGGAGCTGCTGACCAACCCGGTCTTCGGCCACACCCGCGCGGAGCGGGAGCGCCGCCTGGCCAGGGGCGGCCTGGTGCTCCGCACCACCCTGGCGCCGAGGGCCCAGCGGGCCGCGGAACGCGCCATCGCCGCGCGCGTCGGCAGCAAGGACACCGAGGTCGCCGCCGAGGCCATGATCCAGCCTGGCACCGGGCGGATCCGGGCCATGGCGGCGAGCAAGAAGTACGGCCTCAACACCGGCGGCAAGAACGACGGCCCCCGCACCACCTACAACCTGGTCGCCGACACCGCGCACGGAGGCGGCCAGGGATTCCAGGCGGGGTCGACGTTCAAGGTGTTCACCCTGGCGACCGCGCTCAGCCAGGGCTGGCGGTTCGACCAGGGTTTCATGACACCCGGCAGCTTCGTGCCCGACAGCGGTTTCAAGAACTGCCTGGGCCGCAAGGTCAACGACCCCGGCGCGGAGATCTTCAACGCGAGCGGCGAGGGCAACGGCGGCCCGCAGAGCCTGTCCACCGGTACCTGGAAGTCGGTGAACATCTTCTACATGATGCTGGAGCAGCGGGTGGGCCTGTGCCCGGTCGTCAGGACCGCCAAGGCGATGGGCATCGCCCGCGCCGACGGCGCCCCGCTGCGGGAGGTGCCGACCTTCACCCTGGGGGTGAACGAGATGGACCCGGTGACCGTGGCGGCGGCGTTCGCCGCGTTCGGGGCGCGGGGCCGCTACTGCCGCCCGCTGGCCATCGTCGAGATCGTCGAGCGGAACGGCAGGCACTTCCGCGTCCCGCCCAGCTGCGCGCAGGCGATCGAGCGCGACGTGGCCGACGCGGTCAACTACCTGCTGTCCGGGGTGTTCACCAAGGGCACCATGACCGGTCAGAGCATCGGCCGACCGGCGGCGGGCAAGACCGGCACCAACAACGGCTACACGTCGGCCTGGTTCGCCGGCTACACCCCCGACCTGGCCGCGGCGGTCAGCGTGGGCGACATCCGCGGCTCCTACCGCTACCCGCTGCGCGACGTCGAGATCGGCGGCGAGTACTACGGAGCGGTCCAGGGGGCCTCCCTGCCAGGGCCGATCTGGGTGTCGTCCATGTCCGCCGCCCTGCGGGACGTCTCGCCGCGTTCCTTCCACCACCCGGACATGGGCCGTTTCGGCGGCGGGTTCACCCCGGGCCTGAAGGAGGCCGAGGAGGCCGAGAAGGCCAAGCGCCGTGACGGCGAGCGTCGCGGCGAGGAGGCCCACGCGGACGGGCCCCGCCGGGCTCGCGGCTTCCCCCGGAACCGTGGCTTCCCTCGGAACCGCGGTTTCCACCGGGCCGCGGGTCCGGGAGTTCACGATGGCGGAAGAGGAGGCGGACTGCCGCCCGGCAACGCGTGGTAGAGCCGGCCCGGGTCGTCCGGCGGCCGCCGGACGAC
>NZ_JBEXUE010000596.1:0-5324 GCF_040614275.1 Streptosporangium sp. NPDC006013 | reverse complement strand
ACCTTGGCGACCATGCCCGACAGCGGCACGCCCAGCGGGTTCGCGGCGGCGGCGGCCCCGCCCAGGTCATGTGCCGGGGGCGGGCGTCCGGCTTCTTCTGCCGCCTGGGCCGGGTATCACCTTGACGCCCCGGTCAGTTCCCGGGAGGTCTGCCCTACCCCGCCGCGGCCCAGGCGGCTGGGCCACCAAGCCCGCGTGTCCAGATCCCGTACCAGCGCCGGGACCAGCAGAGACCGCACCACCAGGGTGTCGAGCAGGACGCCGAAGGCGACGATGAAGGCTGTCTGGACGAGGAAGGCCAGGGGGATCACCACCAGTGCGGCGAAGGTGGCGGCGAGTACGACGCCCGCCGAGGTGATCACCCCGCCGGTGGTGACCAGCCCGCGCAGCACACCCTCTCGCGCCCCGTGGTGCGCGGTTTCCTCACGCACCCTGGACATGAGGAAGATGTTGTAGTCCACCCCCAGCGCGACCAGGAAGACGAAGCCGTACAGCGGTACGGACGCGTCGCTGCCGGTGAATCCGAACACATGCGTGAAGACCAGCGCGGAGACGCCGAGGGTGGCCAGGAAGTTCAGCGCCACGGTGACCACCAGGAGTACGGGCGTCACCAGCGAGCGCAGCAGGACGATCAGGATGAGCAGGATGATCGCCAGGACGACCGGGACGATGAGCAGCGTGTCGTTCTTCGCGGTCTCCGTCGTGTCGTATCGCTGGGCGCTGTACCCGCCGATCATGACACCGTTCTCGGCGGCGAGCGCGGCACGCAGGCGCTTGACCGTGTCCTGGGCGGCGTCGCCGTCCGGCGCGTCGTTCAACGTCGCCTCCACCAGCACGAGTCCATCGACGATCTTGGGGGTGTCACCCGGTCGTCCGCTCCGGGTCACCGCCGCGGTGTCGGACACGCCCTCGACGCCGTGGGCCGTCTTCTCCACGGCCGCGGCACGCCCGGCGGGGACGACGATGACCGCGGGCTGCCCCGAGCCTCCGGGGAAGTGCTCGCTCAGCGTCGCCTGTGCCGCCACCGACGGCGCGTCGTTCACGAAGGTCTCGTCCAGCGGCACACCTCTGGCGTTCAGTTGCGGCGCGAAGAGGGCGAGGCCGATGAGAGGCAGGATGGTGACGATCCAGAGGCGGCGCGGATGGCGGTCGACCAGGGTGGCCACCCGGCCCCAGATCCCGCGGGCCTCGGCGCCTGCCGGACGCGGCTTCGCCGGCCACAGGGCGGCGCGACCCAGCAGGACGAGAGCCGCGGGCAGGAAGGTGAGCGCGCTGAGGGCGGCGCACACGATGCCGATGGCGCCCACCGGGCCGAGTGCGCGGTTGTTGGTCAGGTTGCTGAGCAGCAGCGCGAGCAGAGCCAGGGCCACCGTGGCGGCACTGGCGACGATCGGCTCGAACGAGCGCCGCAGCGCGACGCGGCCTGCGGCGAAGCGGTCGCCGGTCGTGGCCAGTTCCTCCTGGAAGCGGGCGGTCAGCAGCAACGCGTAGTCGGTGGCCGCGCCGATGACCAGGATGAACAGGATGCCCTGCACCTGGCCGTCGACCCGGACGATGCCGCGGTCGGCCAGGAGGTACACCACAGCGCATGCCAGGCCCAGTGCGAAGACCGCGCCGGTGATGATGACGAGCGGCAACAGCAGGCTTCGGTACACCGCCAGCAGAATGATCAACACGGTGATCAGCGCCACCCCGAGAAGCAGGCCGTCGATCCCGGCGAAAGCGCCGGACAGATCGGCCCGGGTGGCCGCCGGTCCCGCGAGCTGAGCCCGAAGGCCGTCGACCGCCACCGCCGAGCCGATCCGGTCCAGGGTCTCCCCGAGCGAGCCCTCGAGGTCGGGGCTGAGCTGGACCACGCCCCGCAGCGCCTGGCCGTCGTCCGAGCCGATGGCGGGCGTGGGCGTCCCGACGACGCCCGCCGTGTCGCGCAGCGAGGCGAGCGTCCGGGTCGCCGCGGCGCTCTGCTCGGGAGCGATGTCCTTCCCGTCCGCGGTCCACACCACGATGAGTGGCTGCGTCTCACCCTGGCGGAACCTCTCCTGCACTTCCAGCACGCGCGTCGACTCCGCACTCTGTGGCAGGAACGCGGCCTGGTCGTTGGTGGACACCTCGGTGAGCTTGCCGGCGAACGGCCCCAGCCCTCCGCCGACGGCCAGCCAGACCAGCACCAGCAGTGCCGGAACAAGCCAGCGGATCGGTTGCCGCGCCATGAGATCACCTTTCCGCGATGCCATGTAACTCTATTATTGAGATACTTAATTGTTGAGTTAATGTAGCATGACGGCATGAACGGCGATAGCGAGGTAGGCATCGACCTGCAGTCCTTCGCGGTACGACTGCGCCGGATGACCGCCGAGTTCAACCGCATCGCCCATGAGTTCGCCCACGAGCAGGGGCTGCACACCACAGATGTCCAGGCCCTCATGAAGATCTTTGACGCTCCGTCGCCGATCACCCCAGGTCGGCTGCGGGAGGAGTTGAACCTCACGTCGGGTGCCGTCACCGCGTGCCTCGACCGGCTGGAGCGGGCCGGGCACATCCGCCGGGTTCGCGACGTACACGACCGGCGCGTGGTCCACCTGCACTACCTCGACGCGGCGAAGGAATTCGCCGCGGCCTTCTTCGGCCCGCTCGGCCGTGGTACGGACAACGCCCTGCGGCGTTTCAGCCCGGAGGAGTTGCGCACCGTGGCAGCCTTTCTCGACGCTATGAACGGGGAACTTGGCGTGTTGCGAGCCGAGTCGGGTTCTTCCTGACCTTGTCTTCGAGTACGCGGGCCGAACGGTTGCGTTGAGGTGCTGCATAGATTCCGGGGGCTACCGGGGATCGACCGAGCGGAAAACGGAAACGCCTCGGGGACCATGCCCCGAGGCGTTCCGATTGAGATCTTTGTCAGCCGAGAGCGTCCCTGATTCGCGCGATCGGTCTGCGGCAGTCCGCCTCAGCGGAACCGCGGGTCGTTTCCGGCCTTCGTGGTCACCTTGAGCGACAGAGCGCTGGCGATCTCACCCCACGAGACATAGGAGAAGTTCGTGGCGTCGCGTTCGTCGTCGACGTCGGGCCCGGTCTCGGGCTCGTCGTGCGTGACCAGCAGGCCCTGGCGGTAGTCACCGACGGGACGGTTCGTCACGGCAAGCCCGTCGGAGCCGTTGACGTCGTCGGCTTCCTTGGCGCCCTTGACCCGGAAGCCGCCCAGCGGAGCGTTCCTGCCCTGCCGGTCGTAGACCGCGAACGTGTCGTCTCCCTGGCTCGACACGATGACGTATCCGGTCGAGCCCGGGCCGTAGTAGATGTCGACGCCCTCGGCGTCAGCCGTGAGCCGGTTGCCGCCGAAGCCCTTGGCCTTCGGGTCGATCGGCCGGCACTCTTCGGACTCCTTGTCGTAGGCGTCGTGGATGCCGAAGTCGGTGACCTTGTCGATGAGCGTCGGCTGCCCGCCCGAGCCGAGCGGCAGCCGCAGCCGCCACAGGCCGACATCCTCCTGCGCGGCATAGAGAACGCCTGACTTCTGGTCCACCGCGACACCCTCGAACTGCGGCAGTACGCCCGGCTCCGCACACGGGGACCAGGTCGAACCGTCCGGCAGCTTGAAGGTGCTCGGCATCGTCAGTTTCTTGACGCTCGTGTAACCGAGCCTGCCGTCGATCTCGACGATGCGCGCGGTCGCGAGGGTCGTGGCACCTTCCTGGGTGACGACGGCATACGTCTCACCGCGCTTCGGCTGCCAGACGGTGAGTCCGTACGCGGTGTGCTCCTCGTCGACGGCTTCACGGTCAGGGTTGAACAGGAACCGCTGATCAGCCGCGGTGACCTCGGTCAGCGGCGTACGCACCGCGGCGCCGGCCGGGTCGATGACGAAGAACCGGAGCTGGTCGTTGTAGCGGTCCGAGACGACCGCGACGTCGACCACGCGGCCGGCGAGTGTGATGTCGTAGGCGATGTCGACGTTGTTGTACCGGCCTTTGGCCGTGTCGGCCCGCGGGGCCTCGGTCGCGGCCAGTGACTGGAGCTCCCGGGATTTCATGTCGTAGACGCGCAGGCCCCCCTCCTTGGCGGTCACGATCACGATCGACTTGTGGGAGTCCTTCGGGTGGACCCAGATCGCGGGGTCGTCACCGGAGGCGTTGCCCCCCTCTTCGTCGTCATAAAGGGCAGGCGTCTCGTTGTCCGTCGTCACGACTGCGGGATCGCCCCGATGCTCAACGGCGGGAAAGGCCGCTGCGGGGGAGGCGGCGAGCAAGGCGGCGGCAACCGTGCCAACCGACAGTGCGGCTTTCAGGATGTGAGTCACGTGTTCGAGCGTGTCCGACGAAGATTGCCGCGGATCTGACCGGTAGATAGCTGCCAGTTGAACTCTGGAAATCGCCATGCGGGGAGGACGTCGTCGGCCGCGGCCATGCCGCGGTGCGAGGTATCGGGGCGGAAGGCTGCCACTCAGGCTCGCATGGCGAGCAACGCCTTCCGGGCTGCGACGAGTGCCTCCTCTTCGGAGGCTCCGGTGTGCAGGGCGACCCTGGCGAACTCCTCGGCCGCCGCGGCGAGCCGGAGGCGGAACCGGTCGGCTGTGTCGGTGATGACAGCCGCTCGGCCACGACGTAGTTCCACCAGCCCTTCGTCGCGCAACTGCTGGTAGCCCCGTAGCACGGTGTGCAGGTTGATGCCGAGGGTGGTGGCCACGTTGCGCGCCGAAGGGAGCCGGTCTCCGGGGGCCGCCGTGCCATTGGCCAGCGCGGCGCGTACGGACGCCGCCACCTGGTCGGCGAGCGACTGTGCCGATGAGGGGTCAACTGTGATCAGCACTACGCCGTCTCCACCCGTCGCTGCCTGCTCAGCCATCCGTTGACCAGCGCGGCCGCCGTCTCCGCTTCGCGCGTGGAGTAGACGAACCGCCGGCCGTCACTCAACGACAGGACGAGCACCGGCCCCTTCCCGCCGACGACACCCCAGCCCGCATCACTGTCGTCCAGCTTGTACCGCCCGGCGGGAGCTTCGCTCCTGGCCTCAGCGAATCGTATCCTCGGGTACGGCACCGTCCGGCGTAGGGCGGGTAGCCAGGGGACCCTCACCATGACCCCCGAGCCGTCGATCTGCAGACGGGTACGCGCCTGTGCCATTTCAAAGACCGTCCACAGCGCCAGCACCGTCGTGCCCTGCCATGCACCGGAGCCCTCGGACACGGCCCATATGGTGACCGCGGCCAGCACCGCGGCGACCAGCAGCCTCCGTGCCGACCAGGCGGAGGCCACGAACATGGCGCGCTGCCACGGGCCGAGCGTCATGGTGGGCGCATGCGGCGGCGGTGCGGCGGTGGTCTCGGGCGCCGG
>NZ_JBEXUE010000595.1:0-5332 GCF_040614275.1 Streptosporangium sp. NPDC006013 | reverse complement strand
TGGCGGGCCTGGGGGCGATGGCGTCGGTGGCGTTGCCGGTCGAGCAGGTGCGTGAGCGGTTGTCGGCCGGGGATGGGCGGGTGTCGATCGCGGCGGTCAACGGCCCGAACTCGGTGGTGGTGGCCGGTGAGGTCCAAGCTGTCGAGGAGCTGGTGGAGCGTCTGGCCGAGGGTGGGGTGCGGGTCCGGCGGATCGCGGTGGACTATGCCTCGCATTCGGCTCAGGTCGATCTGATCGGTGAGGAACTCGCTCAGGTCCTGGCGGAGGTGGCCCCGCGTGCGGTGCGGGTGCCGATGTTGTCGACGGTGACCGGTCAGTGGGTGGAAGGGCCGGAACTCGACGCGGGGTACTGGTGTGACAACCTGCGCAACACGGTGGCCTTCGCCCCGGCGATCGGGCAGCTGCTGGAGCAGCGGTATCGAGCTTTTGTGGAGGTGAGCCCGCATCCGGTGCTGACGGTCGGCATCGGCGAGTGCGTGGATGAGGCCGCGGTGGACGCGGTGATCGCCGGGACGTTGCGTCGTGACGAGGGCGGGCTGGATCGGGTCCTGGTCTCGGCGGCCGAGCTGTTCGTGCGCGGTGTGCGCGTGGACTGGCGAGCCGTACTGACCGGTGGGCGCCGGGTCGACCTGCCGACCTACGCCTTCCAGCACCAGTGGTTCTGGCCTGTTGGCAGTGCGGGTGCCGGCGCGGGGAATGTGGCCGCGGCGGGCCTGGCCGCGACGAAACATCCTCTGCTGGGTGCGGCGGTGGGCCTGGCCGACACCGATGGGGTACTGCTGACCGGCCGCCTGTCGCTCGCTACGCATCCCTGGCTGGCCGATCACACGGTGGCCGGGATGGTGATCTTCCCGGGCACCGGGTTCCTTGAGCTGGCGATCCGGGCCGGTGACCAGGTCGGCTGTGACCTGGTGGAGGAGCTGACGCTGGCCACGCCGCTGGTGCTGGGCGAGGACGACGCGGTCGTGGTCCAGATCGCGGTCGGCGCGCCGGAGGAGACCGACCGCCGAACCTTGAACGTCTATTCCCGGCCGGCGCAGGCCGGCGACGACGTGCCGTGGGTACGGCATGCCACCGGCACCCTCGCCACGGGCAACCGGACCGCCGTACCGTTCGACACGGCGGTGTGGCCACCGCAGGGCGCGACCGCTGTCGAGCTGGACGGGCTGTATGACGAGCTGGCCTCCCGAGGGCTGGGCTACGGTCCGGTGTTCCAGGGGCTGCGGGCGGTCTGGCGCGGCACCGGGGGTGAGGTGTTCGCCGAGGTCGTCCTGCCCGAGCAGGTGGAGTCGAGCGCGGGTTCGTTCGGGATGCATCCGGCGTTGCTGGACGCGGCGCTGCACGCGGTCTCATTCGCCGGGCTGGATGTGGGCGAGGGTGGCTTGCTGCCGTTCTCCTGGCAGGAGGTGTGCCTGCACGCGGGTGGCGCGGCGCTGTTGCGGGTACGGCTGGCCAAGTCCGGCGACGACTCCGTGTCGCTGACGGCGACCGATCGAGCAGGGGCGCCGGTGCTGTCGGCGCACTCGCTGACCGTGCGCCCGTTCACCCCCGACCAGCTCGCCGGCGCCGACAACGGCCGCAGCGTACAGCGGGATTCCCTGTTCGGGCTGGATTGGACCGCGCTGCCGGAGGTGCCGGGCGCGGAGACCGGTGCGAGTGTCGTCGAGCTGGACGGAGATCTCGCCTCGCTGGACTCGGCACCGGACGTGGTCATGGTCACCGTCGGGTCGGCCGACGCCGAGAACGTGGTGGAGTCGACCCACGAGTTGGTCGCCCACATCCTCGGCCTGCTACAGCGGTGGTTGGCCGATGAGCGGTTCGGGGCTTCGCGTCTGGTGTTCGTGACGCGGGGCGCGGTGGCCGCGGCTGAGGGTGAGGCGGTCACCGATCTGGCGGCTGCTGCGGTGTGGGGTCTGGTGCGGTCGGCGCAGTGGGAGAATCCGGGCCGGTTCGTGCTGGTCGACGCTGATGCGGAGTCGTCTTCGTCGTCGCTGGCTGTGGTGCTGGCCTCCGGAGAGCCGCAGGCGGTGGTCCGTGAGGGTGCGGTACGGGTGCCCCGTCTGGCCCGGGTGGTGCCAGTCGAGGAGGCGGACCGCTCGTGGGATCCGGAAGGCACGGTTCTGATCACTGGTGGTACCGGTGGTCTGGGCGGCCATCTGGCCCGGCATGTGGTGGCCGAGCGCGGCGTGCGGCATCTGTTGCTGACCAGCCGAAGGGGCCTAGAAGCGGCCGGGGCGCGTGAGCTTGAGCAGGAGCTGGCCGCGCACGGCGCGCAAGTGACCATCGCCGCTTGTGACATGGCTGACCGGGATCAGGTGGCGGCTCTGCTGGCCGGGATCGATGCCGAACATCCGCTGACCGCGGTCGTTCACACCGCCGGTGTGCTGGAAGACGCGACCATCCCGTCCCTGACTCCGGAGCGGTTGGGCAGGGTCCTGCGGCCGAAGGTGGACGCCGCCTGGCACCTGCACGAGCTCACCATGGACCTGGACCTCGCGGCGTTCATCCTGTACTCGTCCTTGTCGGGTGTCATGGGAGCACCCGGGCAGGGCAACTACTCGGCCGCGAACACCTTCCTCAACGCCTTGGCCCAGTCGCGCCGGGCCGATGGGCTGCCCGCGCTGTCGCTGGCGTGGGGTGCCTGGGCCCAGGACACCGGAATGACCGGAACGCTGAGCGACGCCGACATGCGGCGGATCACCCGGACGGGCATGCCGCCGCTGTCGGTGGAGCAGGGTCTGGCGCTGTTCGACGCCGCCGGCCGGGTGGCCCGGTCGGTGGTGGTCCCGCTCCGGTTGGAGCTGGCGGTGCTACGCACCCACGGCGAGGTCTCCCCGTTGCTGCGGGGTCTCGTGCGGGGCGGCCGGCGGTCGGCGGCCAGCGGTTCTGTCGTGGCCGCGACGTTGCTGCAGCGGCTGGCTCCGCTGGGGGCGGCCGAGCGCACCGAGGTCCTGATAGATCTGGTACGCACCGAGGTGGCCATGGTGCTCGGCTACGCCTCGTCCGACACAGTGGAAGTCCGGCGGGAGTTCCGCGAGCTGGGCTTCGACAGCCTCACCGCGGTCGAGCTGCGTAACCGGCTGAACGGCGCGACCGGGCTGCGGTTGCCGTCGACGCTGGTGTTCGACTATCCGACGCCGACCGTGCTGGCGGAATTCCTGCTGGCCGAGCTGCTCGGCGAGCACGCCGACGCGATCATCACCGCACCTGTCATGCCCGTGAGCCACGACCCGATCGTGATCGTGGGCATGGCGTGCCGTTTCCCGGGTGAGGTCAACTCTCCGGAGGATCTGTGGCGGCTGGTGGCCGAGGGCGGGGACGGGATCGGCGAGTTCCCGACCACGCGCGGCTGGGACCTGGCGGCCTTGTACAACCCGGATCAGGAGAACCGGGGCACCAGCTATGTGCGCGAGGGCGGCTTCCTGGAGAGCGCCACGCAGTTCGATCCAGGTTTCTTCGGGATCTCGCCGCGTGAGGCGCTGGCGATGGATCCGCAGCAGCGGTTGCTGCTGGAGTCGTCCTGGGAGGCTTTCGAACGGGCGGGCATGGACCCGACCTCGCTGCGGGGCAGCCGTACCGGCGTGTTCGCCGGCATCTTCTACCACGACTACGGGATGAGCGCCCAGTTCCCGCCGGAGGCGATGGGCTTCGTCGGCACCGGCACCGCCGCAAGTGTCGCGACCGGCCGGATTTCGTACACGCTGGGGCTGGAGGGCCCGGCGGTGACGGTGGACACCGCCTGCTCGTCGTCGCTGGTGGCGATGCACCTGGCGGCGCAGGCGCTGCGCTCGGGCGAGTGCGATCTGGCGCTGGCCGGAGGCGCGACCGTGATGGCCACCCCGCTGGCGTTCATCGACTTCAGCGTCCAAGGAGGCCTGTCGCCCGATGGCCGGTCCAAGTCCTTCGCTGACGCGGCGGACGGCACCAGCTATTCCGAGGGCGTGGGCATGGTGGTGCTGGAGCGGCTGTCGGACGCGCGCCGTAACGGCCATCAGGTGCTCGCGATCGTGCGCGGGTCGGCGGTCAACCAGGACGGGGCGTCCAATGGCTTGACGGCGCCGAACGGTCCTTCGCAGCAGCGGGTGATCCGCCAGGCCCTGGCCGGCGCCGGGCTGGCCCCCGCTGAGGTGGACGCGGTCGAGGCGCACGGTACGGGTACAGCGCTGGGTGACCCGATCGAGGCGCAGGCGCTGCTGGCGACCTACGGGCAGGACCGGGACGAGGACCGTCCGCTGCTGCTGGGTTCGGTGAAGTCGAACCTCGGTCACACCCAGGCCGCCGCGGGTGTGGCGGGTGTGATCAAGATGGTGCTGGCGATGCAGCATGGGGTGCTGCCCAAGACGCTGCATGTCGATTCCCCGTCCTCGCACGTGGACTGGTCGGCGGGCGCGGTGGAGCTGCTGACCGAGCCGGCCGAATGGCCGCAGAACGGTCACCCGCGCAGGGCCGGTGTCTCCTCCTTCGGGATCAGCGGCACCAACGCGCACGTGATCTTGGAGCAGGGACCGGAAGAGGTCGCGCAGCCGGCCGCGGGTGAGCCTGCGGGTTCGGCCGGTGATGTGGTGCCGTGGGTGGTGTCGGCGAGGACCTCTGAGGCGTTGCGCGCGCAGGCGCGCCGTCTGGCCGCGCATCTCGACGAGTTCGGCGAGCTGGACCCGGTGGATGTGGGGTCCTCGCTGGTGGTGTCGCGGTCGGTGTTCGAGCACCGTGCGGTGGTGGTGGGGCGTGATCGTGAGGAACTGCTGGCCGGTTTCGGCTCGCTGGGCACCGAGGATGCCGGAGCTTCCCTGCGTGGCGTGGTCGCGGGTGTGGCCGACGTGGATGGGAAGACCGTGTGGGTGTTCCCGGGTCAGGGGGCGCAGTGGGCGGGTATGGGCGGGCGGCTGCTTGAGGAGTCGCCGGTCTTCGCCGGGCGGATGGCGGAGTGTGCGGCGGCGTTGGAGCCGTTCGTGGACTGGTCGCTGCTGGATGTGATCCGCCAGGTGGAGGGTGCTCCGTCGCTGGATCGGGTGGATGTGGTCCAGCCGGCCTCGTTCGCGGTGATGGTGTCGCTGGCCGCGGTGTGGGAGTCGCTCGGGGTTCGGCCCGACGCGGTGGTCGGCCACTCGCAGGGTGAGATCGCCGCTGCGGTGGTCGCGGGCGGCCTGTCGTTGCAGGACGGCGCCCGGGTGGTGGCGTTGCGCAGCCACCTGATCGCCGACCGGTTGGCGGGCCTGGGGGCGATGGCGTCGGTGGCGTTGCCGGTCGAGCAGGTGCGTGAGCGGCTGTCGGCCTGGGACGGGCGGATCTCGGTCGCGGCGGTCAACGGCCCGAATTCGGTGGTGGTGGCCGG
>NZ_JBEXUE010000594.1:0-5347 GCF_040614275.1 Streptosporangium sp. NPDC006013 | reverse complement strand
TACGCCGTCATGGTGGACCGCTCCCGCTTCGAGTAGCTCGCCAAGTCGCTGGTCTTCATGCCGATGGCGATCTCCTTCGTCGGCGCGGCCCGGACGGCGGCCGAGGGGGAGAGGCGGGTAGCGCGCCAGGCGAGGCGGCCGGCGGCGGGCGCCACGATGAGGGCGCGGTTGCGGGCCATGCCCCTGATGATGTCGGCGGCCAGCGCGTCGACGGAGTAGAGACGGCCCATGGTCCTGCTCGCCGACTCGCGGGCGCCGGCGCCGGTCGGGGTCTGCGGCAGGCCGGGATTGGCGTTGTCGAGCAGCGGGGTGTCGGTGAACCCGGGGCAGACCACGCTCACCCGGACACCGTGGGCGGCGGCCTCGGCGCGCAGGGCGAGCGAGAGCCCGACCACCGCGTGCTTGGTCGCCGTGTAGGGCGCCATCAGCGGCGCGGGGACCAGCCCGGCCAGGGACGCGGTGTTCACGATGTGCCCGAAGCCCTGCCGCTTCATGATCGGGTAGGCCGCGTGGACGCCGTGGACGACGCCGCGCAGGTTCACGTCGATCGTCCGGTTCCAGTGGTCGAGGGTGAGCTCGTCGACGGTGCCGCCGACCGCGATTCCGGCGTTGTTGAAGACGACGTCGAGCCGTCCCCGCTCGGCCGCCACCCGCTCGACGAGGTCGGTCACGGCCCGCGCGTCGGAGACGTCGAGCGTCGCGGCCGAGCCGCCGAGCTCCTTGGCGGCACGCTCGGCCCCGGCGCCGTCCAGGTCGGCGATGACGACGTGCGCGCCGCGCCCGGCGAACTCGCGGGAGACGGCCAGGCCGATGCCGGAGGCGCCCCCCGTCACGATCGCCGTTCTCATCTGCCCGCCTTCCCGGTCCGTGTCGTGCCGGGCGCCGGGGGCGCCCAGATGCCCATCGCCTTCCACACCCGGCGCTGGACGGGGTTCATCAGGCCCAGCTCGGCGCAGAGCTCGCGGGTCTTGCCGATCGAGTCGCGGATCTCCGCGGCCATCTCGGGGTTGCCGGTGTAGACCTCCCTGACGACGTCCTCGGGGATGCCGAACGTCCTGATCATCGAGCCTGGCGGTGAGAGCATGATCCGGGCCATGATGCCCAGGATGACAGGGGAGACGAGGCCCAGTGTGAAGCGCCGGTAGCGGGGCATCCGGGGCACCCGGCGGCGCAGGTAGTGGCGGGCGAAGGAGATGTGCCTGGCCTCCTCGGCGATGTGAATCCGTATGATCGTCTCCTCCAGCGGATGCCGGGTCCTGCCCGTTTTGATCATCTTGCGCTGCACGTGGTCGATCGGGTCCTCGCCGCCGAGGACGAAGACGAAGAAGAGCTCGGTGGAGATCAGCGGGATCCACGGGGTGATCTGCGCGAGCAGGCTCAGCGGCCCCGGCATGCCCTTTATTGGAAGTTTCGTGCGGTTCACGAACTCTTGGAACATCATCCCGTGATGTCCCTCTTCGATGGTCTCGTGGTAGACGTAGCGGAACTCGGGGGAGCCGTTCGGCAGCCGGTACGCGTAGTTCAGCAGTCCGCGCTTGAGCAGGTTCTCGAACTGCAGGCCGATCTTCATGGCGGTCGCCACCCGCCACAGCCCGATCCTGGCGCGGATCTCGGGAGGCTGTGCCCGGTACCAGGCGTGGCCGCCCAGCCTGTCGACCTCGGGCAGCTCCCAGCGCGGGTCGTCGGCGAAGACGAGGAACTCCTTCTCGTCCCAGGGGATGTCGACGTACGGCTCCCAGTGCTTGTCGACGGACGCCTTCGAGAGGCGCTCTATGACCGCCTCGTACGCGCGTCTCTCGGTGACCTGCTGGTCGCCCTCTCTGTCCGCGGCGGTCTCTGGGGCTGGTGTCATCGCTGCCCTCCCATCGGATGTCTGCGCTAATTGTACGAAGCATCCAATAAGACGGAAAGCCCCGCGAAGGTATGAGGTCCCTCACGCCGGTGTGACGTCCTTCACTCAGCGTTGTATTAAGGCCACTCCTGCTCCGGTCGGTGACCTGTCCGTCGCTGCAGGTGATGTAACCCTTCGACTATGGCAGTGGTTGCAGCCCCCCGGCCCCTCCTGGGAATCGCGCTCCTGACCTTCGTCAGCGCCGCCTGGGGGTCGGCTTTCCCGCTGATGAAGGACCTCATCGTCCGCATGCCCGTGGCGGACCTTCTCGCCGAGCGGTACGGCATCGCCACGGTCGTGCTGGTCGCGCTCCGCCCGAGTAGCCTGCGAGGGCTCTCCGAGAGCACCTGGCTGATCGGCATCCTGCTCGGCCTGCTGTTCGGCGTCGGCCAGACGGTCCAGGCGGTCTCGCTGCACGACCTGCCCTCGTCGGTCTCGGGGTTCACGGTCGGCTCGTACGTGGTGATCACCCCGGTCCTCGGGCTGGTCCTGCTCGGCGCCAGGACCTCGGCCAGGATCTGGGCCGCGGTGGCGCTGGCGACCGTCGCGATGACCGTGTTCACCCTGCTGAAGGGCGTGGAAGGCGACATCTCCCCGCCCGCGCTGGTCGCCACCCTGGTGTCGGCCGTCCTGTACGCGGCCCACACGCTGGTGCTCGGCAACTCCGCCGAGGCGCGGCGACACGCCTACGCGGTCACGGTCATCCAACTCGGCGCCATCGCCGTCATGACGGGCGTCCTCGCCCTGCCGGGCGGCCTGACCCTGCCCGCCACGCCGGTCGACTGGGTGATCCTCGGCCACCTGTCGATCGTGGCCTGCGCCCTGGGTTTCCTGGCCCGCTCGTGGGGCCAGGTCCACGTGCCGCCGGTGTCCGCCACGGTGATCCTGTCGACACAGCCGCTCTGGGTGACCGTCCTGGCCGTCGCGCTGTACGGGGAGTCGCTCACCCTGAGCATCTTCCTCGGCGGAGGGCTGATCGCCCTCGCCATGCTCCTGGTCGTGCTGCCCAGGGGGCTGTTCAGCTCAGCTCGGCGGGGGAGAGGCCCAGTTCCGCCGCGGCGGCCGTCTGGATGAACTCGGTCATGCGCGCCCGGGAGAGCAGCCGTCTGTGCACCGTCACCTGGGTGGCCAGGCCGTCGATGAGAGACATGATCCGCCAGGTCGAGCCCTCGGGGTCCGCGCAGACGAAGGTTCCCGCCTCGACGCCGTCGTCGATGATCGCGTGAAGCGCCTCCTTCCACCGCGTGTCGATCCTGCGGGACGTCTCCTCAAGCTCGGAGTTGCGCATCGACTCGGCCCAGGCGTCGATCCACAGGGCCCACGACTTGGTCTTTCCGCCGGGGGGATAGAACCTGAGCAGGGCCCGCAGCCGGTCGAGGGGTGAGCCGCCCGACTCCTCCACCCTGGCGAGCGCGTCCAGATGGAGTTGGGCCGCGTAGGAGAATGCCTGGGCGAACAGCTTCTCCTTGGTCTCGAAATGGTAGAAGAGCAGCGCCTGGCTGACGCCGGCCGCCTGCGCGATGTCCGCGGTTCGGGTGTGACCGAACCCCTGGGCCGCGATGACATCGCAGGCGGTTCGGAGCAGATCTTCACGACGTAATCGCCCAAATCCCCTTGCCACAAGGGAACACTAGCGGGTCAGGGGGCGCCGTCCTGGTCGGGGTGCAGGGGGATCCGCAGGACGAACCGCGCACCCCGGACGCTGTCCTCCAGCCTCAGGATGCCGCCGTGGGTGCGGGCGATCTCCCTGGCGATGGGGAGTCCCAGTCCGGTGCCTCCCTCGTCCCTGTTGCGAGAGGCGTCCAGCCGGGCGAACCGCTGGAAGACCAGCTCCCGCTGCTCGGGTGCGATCCCGGCGCCGTCGTCGAGCACCTCCACGACGGCCGTTCCGTCGTCCCTGGTCACGCTCACCGAGACCTTGGAGTCGGCGTGCCGTTCGGCGTTGTCCAGCAGGTTCGTCAGCAGCCGGGCCATCCGGAGCCGGTCGCCGGTGATCGCCACCCCCGGCTGCAGCTCCCTGTCGATCCGGACGTTGCGCCGGTGCCTGTCCAGCTCATCGCAGACAAGCACGCCCAGGTCGATCCGCTCGTAATGGGCGGGCACCCCGGAGTCGAGCTTGGCCAGCGTCAGCAGGTCCGAGACGATCGCCTGAAGCCGGTCCAGGCTGGCGAGCATCGCGTGGGCCTTCGCCGTCCAGTCGACGTCGTCGGGGTAGCGCAACGCCTCCTCCACCTGGGCGCGCATGGCGGTGAGCGGGCTGCGCAGGTCGTGCGAGGCGTCGGAGGCGAACCTGCGCTGCTGCTCGGCCGAGGCCTCCAGCCGGTTCAGCGTCTGGTTGATCGTCTCGGCCAGTTGCCTGATCTCGTTCCGCGCGGCGGGCACCGGCACCCGGCGGCCGATGTCGGTCGCGGTGATCTCCTCCAGCTCGCGTCTGATCGCCTTGACCTGCACGAGTGCCGTCTTCACGGCCCTGAGTGTCACGATCGTGAAGGCGGCGCCGCCTATCACGATGGTCGTCGTGACGGCGGTGAGCGTCAGCCGACGCCGTACCGACCGCGCGTTACCCGCGAACACTTCACTCCTCGGCGCTGAATAGAGCCACTAGACGGATTAATTGCCGTTTCCTGGTGATTGATGGCCAAGAAGGGGCAAATATCCTTTCACCTTCCCCTGTAGAGCATTGCTCTGTACGGCTGATCGGGTGCTGGCTAGAGTAAGTGAGCACTGATTGGAGTGGACATGAATCTTCAGGATTACCGGCGGCGTGCCAGGACCTGGCTGGAGGCCAACGCTGGAGACGTCGAGGCCGAGGCCACCCCGGACGCGGGTGGGGTCGCCGCCGCGAAGGCCTTCATGGCGCGCATGTACGACGCGGGCTATTCGGGGATCGGCTGGCCGGGCGAGTGGGGCGGCCAGGGGTTGACCCAGGCGGAGGAGCGGGCCTTCGCCGAGGAGGCCGCGGGCTTCACGCTGCCGACCTACGTCTTCTCCATAGGACTCGGGATGTGCGGGCCGACCCTCGTCGACCTCGGCACCCCCGAGCAGAAGGCCAGGCACCTGCGTCCGCTGCTGCGGGGCGAGGAGATCTGGTGCCAGCTCTTCTCCGAGCCCGGCGCCGGCAGCGACGTCGCCGCCCTGCAGACCCGGGCCACCCCGGCCGAGGACGGCTGGACGGTCACCGGGCAGAAGGTCTGGACCTCGGTCGCCCAGCACGCCTCCTACGGGCTGCTGCTCACCCGCACCGACGTGGACGCGCCCAAGCACAAGGGCCTGTCGATGTTCATCGTGGACATGCGCGCCCCCGGCGTCACGGTCCGCCCGCTGCGGGACATGACAGGCCGCGCCCACTTCAACGAGATCTTCTTCGACGACGTGCACATCCCCGCGGAGAACCTGATCGGCCAGGTCAACGACGGGTGGAGCTGCGCGGTCACCACACTCCTGCACGAGCGCCTG
>NZ_JBEXUE010000593.1:0-5362 GCF_040614275.1 Streptosporangium sp. NPDC006013 | reverse complement strand
GGCGGCGGGGGGGCGCAGCGGGTGGGCCCCGTCCCGGGGGGGCGTCACCGCCGCGCCGCCACGTCAACGGGTCAGACGCGCTGCCAGAGAGCCGGCACGTTCGGCGGCTCCCAGCCCGCCAGCGCGGTGTGCGGCTGCAGGCACCGGTAGGTCACGCCTCCGTAGGTCACCGTGGCGCCCGCCGCGTAGGCGGTGCCAGCCTGCCAGGTACCGCCCGGCTGGCTCGTCGGGGTGACGGTCGGAGTCGGGGTCGGGGTCGGCGTGGGGGTCACCGTCGGGGTCGGCGTGGGGCTGGGATTGCCTCCCCCGCCGAAGTTCACGTCCGAGCAGGTGTAGAAGGCCTCGGTGCTGCCCACGATGCGCTGCCAGATCGAGAAGATGAGCTGGCGGCCGCTCCGCTGCGGGAGGTTGATCGTCCAGTTGGTGAACGTGCTGGGGTTCTGGTTGGTGAAGGTCCTGATGTGCTCCAGATCCGACCAGCGCAGCGGCTGGGTCGGGTCCCAGCTCTGCTTGGTGATGTAGAACTCGAAGTTGCTGTTCGCATGCGGCGCGGTCGCGTGGTAGGTGACCGTCAGCGGTCCCGGGGAGACCGAGGTGGCGGGCCAGTCGGCCCTGGTGAGGTTGAGCCCCCGGTACTTGTCGCGCCCGGCGCCGCAGAGCTGGCCGTCGGGAATGATCTGGCGATGGTTGCCGCCGGCTTCGAGCCGGGACACCTCGTGCCAGTCGTAGAAGGCCTGGGTGCCTCCGGCCGCGATGGCCGCCTTGCACGCGTCGGACTTGGGGGTCTCCGGGCCCTCCGTCTTGCAGACGTAGGCCCGGCTGGGCGGGTTCGACATGGAACCGTGGGCGACCGCCGCGGTGGACGGCAGCAGCGCGAGCAGGGACCCTACGCTGAGCGCCGCGGCGGCACCGGTGGCCACCTTGTGTCGTAGATGCACGTGGACTCCTCCTGGGTTGGGGAATGGAGGCAGGACATGTCCAACGAGCCGACGGATAGCACGTTATTAACAAGAAACCTTACTAAAAGTACGTCCCATAATGCCAGTCGAACGAGGATACAGATCCCTGACCAGCACGATCCCAAGCCCCCGGCGGGTGGGTCCCGCGCACCGGGAGGACGAGCCCGCCCTTGGTGAGCCTCGGTCCGCGACCGGCGCGCCCCGCCCGATCGCGCCGCTACTCCCCCGGAGGCCTGAGCCCCGGTCCAGCACGACCTCGCCCCTGCCGTGCCCGGCCCAGCTCCCGGAGGCGCCCCTGCTCCCCCGGAAGCCCCGGCCTCAGTCCATGACCAGCACGACCTTGCCCCTGCCGTGCCTGGTCCCAAGCTCGCGATGCGCGTCCGCGGCCCGCTCCAGCGGGTAGGTGCCGCGCACCGGGAAGACGAACCTGCCCTCGGCGTACAGGGCGGCGAGCTCGGCGAGGCGGGACGCCAGCCGCTCCCCCCTGGTCCGCTGCGCCCCCAGCTCGGCGGCCCTGCCGTGCTCGACGAGGGTGAGGAGGCGCTCCCCCTTCACCAGTTCCAGGGAGATGTCGAACGCCTCACCGCCCGCGCCGTCCAGCACCATGTCCACCCCGCCGGGCGCCAGGTCGCGGACCCGCTCCAGCAGGCCCTCGCCGTACGCGACCGGGATCGCGCCGAGCTCGCGCAGGTAGTCGTGGTTCTCCTCGCGCGCGGTGCCGATCACCGTGGCCCCCCAGAGCCGGCCGAGCTGGACCGCGGCGGTGCCGACCGCGCCCGCGGCGGCGTGCACCAGGAGCGTGTCGCCCTCCCCCACCCCGAGCTGCCGCAGCGCCATGTGGGCCGTCTGGGTCCCGGCGGTGAAACCGCCCGCCACCTCCCAGGGCATGTTCACAGGCTTGGGCGTGACGTTCCCCGCGGGCACGACCACGTACTCGGCATAGGCGTTGAGCAGGGTGAAGCCCAGCACCTCGGCCCCGGCCGAGACCCCCGCCACCCCCGCTCCCACCTGGTCGACGACCCCGGAGAACTCGTTGCCGGGCACCCGGGGCAGCTCCCCGTCCACTCCCGGCGGAGTCCACCCCTCCCTGATCGCCAGGTCGAACGGCTGCACGCCCGCGGCCCTGACCCGCACCCGTACCTGCCCCTCGCCCGCCTCGGGCGTGGGAAGCTCCGTCACCCGCAATACCTCGGGACCGCCGAACTCGAAAAAAGCAGCTGCCTTCACAGGGTTCCCCTCCACTCGTGTACACCGCCGCCCAGCCTGCAACCTCAAGCATGATTGAGGTCAACTCATGCGCTCCGGAACCCGGCGCGCAGGGGGCCACCGTCCGTCGTACGGCGACCGCGCGGAGACCGAACATGGAAACCGGAGATCACGTCTCCTCCGGCCGGCCGCTACTCGGTGGGGGTGGGCCAGAGCAGGTCAGGCTCGCTCGGCGCGCTGTAGTTCACACCGGGCACGTCGAAGCCGTACAGGCGGCGCACCTCGCCGGTGAACCAGTCGATATCGGCCAGGTCACCGATGGTGTCGGGGGCGACGGCCTCCCACCGCTCGGTCACCTGCTCCTGGATGAGCGGGTGCAACTCCCACCGGTCCAGGCGGATGCGCCTCTGGTCGTCGAGGTCGAGCGCCTGGGCGCCGGTGAGCCGGTCCCACAGCTCGACGGACTGCTGAAGCGGGGACTGCATGGCCTCGCCGAGGGCGCCCCGCAGGAGGCTGACGTACAGGGCGATGCCGGGGATCGCGGTGGACGCCTGGGTGACGGCGGCGCCGTTGACCGATGTCATGGCCCGCCCGCCGACCTCGGCCAGGTCGCCGTTCAGCGTGAGCGCGGTCTCCTCCAGGTGGGCCTTGGCCGCACCGATGGTCCCGTCCCGGTAGATCGGCGCGGTCAGGTGCGAGCCGATGTAGGACAGGGCCACGGTGGTGAACCCCGGGCGCAGCAGGCCACGGCCGGTCAGGGCGTCAACCCACAGGGCCCAGTCCTCGCCGCCCATGACCTTGATGGTGTCGGCCCGCTCGGTGTCGCTACCCGGTTCGACCCAGATCTCCTTCAGCGCCGGTTCGTCTCCGCTGACGTCCAGGGTCTTGGTGCCGTACCCCACCCCGAGTGACTGGATCACCGACTGGTGTGTCTGCCCGGTGCCGGGGTCGGTGCGCCGAGGTGCGGCGACGCTGTAGATCAGATAGTCGATGCCGCCGAACCGTTCGGCGAGCAGGTCGAGTACCTGCTCCTTGGTGGTGTCGGCGAAGGCGTCGCCGTTGACGAACGACCAGTCGCGGCCGGCCTTGGCCGCGAGTTCGGCGGTCGCGATGGTGCGGTACCAGCCCGCGGTGGCCGTGCGACGCTCGGTGGGCGGGCGCTCGAAGCACAAGCCGACGCCGTCGAGGCCGTAGCGACGGATTCCCGCGATCGTGGCCGCCATCCCGTAGCCGGCACTGGAGCCGATGATCAGGGCGACCGGGCGGCGCTCGGCCTTCTTGTCGGGGATCGCGGGGGTGACGCGATCCCACATGTCGCCGACGATCTTCTCGCATCCGGCGGGGTGGGAGTCGAACAGCAGGAACCCGCGCCCGCGGGGTTCGATGAGTCGTTCCGTCATCGTGCGCCTATCTGGTCGGGCCCGCGGGCGGGTCGGAGCCCGCGAGACGCTGAATGATCCTGATGAGGTCGCCGACCGGGTGGGCCTGGCCGGTGTCCTCATCCGGGATGGTCACCTGGAACCGCTTTTCGAGGTCTCGAATCAGCTCCAGCAGCGAGAGGCTATCGAGGCCCGGGTCATTCCACAGGTCCAGACTCGGATCGACGCGGTCGCGTGGCGCACGTCCGGCGGCCTTGGCGACCCCGGCCACCACCGCCTGTTGTAGTGCGAGCTCGTCGGCCACGGCTGCCTCCGGCCGCGCCGGTACGTGACCACAGAGCGTTGGTGGGCACGAACGGCAGCGCCGGACCTCCGGGGCCGGGTTCGCCGGTGCGCTACTTCAGAGAGATGGGTCCGGGACGTCAGGCGATCCGATCCAGATCCGCCGGCCGGACGGTGCCGCGGAGCGGAAGGCCTCGCGCCAGCCGCTCGACCTCGGCGACCGCGAACTCGCCCAGGCGGCGCAGCTCCCTGCCTCTGGCTCCGCTGAGGTGCGGGGTGACCAGGACGTTCGGCAGGGCGAGCAGCGGATGCCCGAGGGGCAGCGGCTCGGGATCGGTCACGTCGAGGACGGCGCCGATGCGACCGGTGGCGCAGTGCCGTACCAGGGCGTCGGTGTCGATCAGGGAGCCCCGGGCGGTGTTCACCAGCACCGCGCCGTCGCGCAGCAGCGCGAGGCGGCGCTCGTCGAGCAGCCCGCGGGTCTCCGGCAGCGCGGGAGCGTGCACGGTGACCAGCTCGGCCTCGCGGCAGAGATCGTCGAGCGGCACCGGCCTGGCCCCGAGGGCCGCCGCCTGGGCGGGGCTGATGTACGGGTCGCTGAGCAGGACGTGCGCGCCGTGGTCGCGGAGCCGCTCCATCACCAGCCGCCCGACCCGGGAGGCGCCGATGACGCCGACCACCGCTCCGATCAGGCCGCCGCCCTCGCTCGGCGTCGCCACTCCGGGCAGCGGGTCGCCCGACCAACCCCGCGTGGAGTACGCGCGCGCCTTGACGATCACCTGCTTGGCGGCCAGTACGAGCATCGCCAGGGTGAACTCGGCCACCGGCAGCGCGTTGGCCTCGGCCGCCGAGGAGACCGCGAGGCCCCTGTCGAACACCTCGGCGGTGAGGTGTCCCTTGACGCTGCCGGCGGCGTGCACGACCGCCCGCAGCCGTGGAGCCGCGGCCAGCACGTCCGCGTCGATCCTCGGACACCCCCAGCCGGTGATCAGGATCTCCACGTCGAGCGGCCCGTCGAAGGATTCGATCACTCGCTCGTCCACCCGCGTCACCAGCGACAGCCGGTGCCGCAGGTCGGGGGGGAAGAGCTCGGGCACTAGCCGGGGCTGCATGGCGAACGCCGCGGCGGTGGTCATCGGACGGTGACCGGCCGGACCGAGTCGCGGACCACGATGTGGGTGCCGGGTGCCGCCGGGTCTCCCGCGCCCCTGCCGGGCACCGACCGCACCGCCGTCCTGCCGATCCAGGACACCTGAACCACCTCCTGTCTCTCACCCGGGTGACCGCCGGCCCGAGGGCCGGCGGTCACCCGGTACGTGTGGCTGCCGCTGCGGTTCCCAGCAGCACGCTGATGAGCCGTCCAACGCCGGGCAACCGGCCGTCAACGGATTCCCACCTGTCGAACCTGCGAAACCGGTGAGATCCGCGGGAATCCCGGCTCCTAAGCGGCATTCCAGAAGTTCCGCTTGTAACCGGCCGGGAGCCAGGGGCTGGTCCACGGCGCGGCGGTGACCAGTAACTGGTCCGGTGAGCGGG
>NZ_JBEXUE010000592.1:0-5369 GCF_040614275.1 Streptosporangium sp. NPDC006013 | reverse complement strand
GCTCGCGACCCGTGGAAGCCCCTGTCCTTCGTCGACAGCAACAGCCCCGGCCGTCAGAGCGAATACGGACGTGCCAGGACGGCCGGGACCGAAGAGAGGACGATGACGTGACGCTGCCAACCGCGAAGCTCGGAAGGACCGGATTGCAGGCGAGCCGTCTCGGCTACGGAGCGATGGAGATGCGCGGGCCACAGGCGTGGGGCAAACCGATAAGCGACGATCAGGCCCGCACGGTATTGAACACGGTCCTCGACTCGGGAGTGAACCTCATCGACACCTCGCCGGACTACGGCGACGCCGAGGAGCACATCGGCCGCTGGATCTCCCACCGGCGCGACGAGTTCGTCCTCACCAGCAAGTGCGGCTGCCCACTCGCCGCGGACGGTGACCCGCGGACGGGTCCGCCGCACGTCTACACCAAGGCGAACGTCCGCGCGTGCGTCGAGCAGAGCCTGCGCCGGATGCGCACCGACCACCTTGACATCTTGATGGTGCACATGAGTCCGAGCGTCGCCGTGATGCAGGCCGAGGACACCATCGCCGAGATGCAGGCCCTTCAGGACCAAGGCGCGATCCGCTTCACCGGCATGTCGGGGAATCTGCCCAACCTTCCGGAGCACATCGCGATCGGGGCGTTCGACGTTTTCCTCCTCCCCTACTCGGCGCTCGACCGCTCCCACGAGGAACTCATCAGCGCCGCCGCGGCAGCCGGCGCGGGGACGATCGCTCACGGCTCAATCGCCCGCCCGCTCATGGCTCCGCCCGAGGCCATGCCGGAGCCGATGCGCCGGCCGCTCGCCGACCGCCACGCGCGACTCGCCGCCGCCGACCTGGACGATCTGGCAGACGGCGCCTCGACGATGGAACTCCTGCTCCGCTTCATCCTCACTCACCAAGATCTGCACTCGCTGATCGTCGGCTCGACCCAGGTAACGCACGTGCAGGCCAACGTCGCAGCCGCCCAGAAGGGCCCACTCCCGATGGACGTGTACGACGCACTGCGGGACCGCCTCAGCGCGAGGTAGGAGGGGTGCCGGTAAGAATCACGCTATGAGCCCCAAACCGCGTTGATCCTGTGGTCTTTGTTGAGCGCCACCTGAACTTCAGCGAGCGCGTCATCGGTCTTCAGTGAGTTCGGCGGCGCCCCGGGCGCGTCCCTCGTCGAGGAACTCGACGAGGGCGTTCCCGGGCGTCGGCGGCGTGGACCGAGCGCTGGTCGCACTCGGTTGTCTTCGGGTGCTACCGACGCAGACGAAGGAGGAACGGTTCCGGCTTCCACCTGGACGCCGCTGCCCGGCGGCGGGCGATGGCCGCCAACGGTGCCCGCAACCAGAGCCGGGCAGGATGAGCTCGCGCAGGAAGTCATCGAAGGCACCGAACATGTGGAACTGCAGGCGCCCAGACGGCGAAGACCCAGCGCTACCCCGACACCCTCGAACAGGCCCGCGCCGAGTACACCGCCCCTATAACCTCGCTGACCCGCGGATCATCCCCTCGGCGCCGACAACCAGGGCGGACAGTCCCTTCCCTCTCGGCACGCAACACCACATCACCTCAGTTCAGGGCCAGGTTCGTTGGATTCTGCCCCGTTGCTACCGGGACCCCTGCCGGGACACCGACAATCCCTGCATGGGCAGACCCACGCCGTCCGCAACAGAACTCCCCGGCCCGCGTTAGCACAGGTCAGGGATATCCGACCAGAATTTCTTCAGCACTACCGGGATCCCTATCACCGCCGGTTGACCGGCCCGGCATCGAGGGGACCAGAGTAAATCAAGCGATTGCTTGACATTCTTGCGATCGTGGACCTAGTGTTGCGGCGCCCGTACCGATTTCCGCGTGCCGTCGGACACCGGCACTGACGCGTAGGAGAGAAGATGGATCTTGGGCTCTCAGGGCGGCGCGCCCTGGTAACAGGTGCGAGCGCCGGTATCGGCATGGCGACGTCGCGCATGTTGGCCGCTGAAGGAGCACAGGTCGTTCTGGTCGCGCGACGGCTTGACCTTCTTGAGGAACTCGCGGAGGAGATCGCGGCCGAGGGCCACCCGCGACCCCTCTGTTTGGTAGCCGACCTTACCGACCCGAGCGCGGCGGTACGGTTGAGGCGGCAAGTGGAGGAACGCCTTGGCCTACTCGACATCCTGATCAACAACGCCGGGCGCGCCGAACCCGCGGGCGCCGACCTCGACGAGGCGCTGTGGCAGAGTCAGTTCGAACTCAACTTCCACTCCAAGCGGCGGTTGGCCCAGGAATTTCTGCCCCTTATGGCGGCAGGCGGCCGGGGGCGTGTCGTGAACCTCGTCGGCATCCTTGAGCCCGTCGCGGTGTCGGCGGCTCAGGCGGCGGTCGCGGCGTGCATTCTCTGGGCCAAGGGGTTCTCGCGCACGGTCGCATCGCAGAAGGTCACCGTGAACTGCGTGGCGCCGGGGCGAATCGACAGCGAGCAACTCCGCGCCCACTTTCCCACGCAGGAGGCCCGGGAGGAGTTCGCCCGCAAGCTGATCCCCGCCGGCCGGTTCGGGACTGCCGAGGAAGCGGCCGCGCTCATCGTGTTCCTCGCCTCGGGGCCGGCAGGCTACATCACTGGAGAGACCTTCACCGTCGACGGGGGCATGCACCGGTCCATCTAGACCTGTGCGGCGGGGGCACCTTGGCCACGTGCGGCCGCCCCTCCTTGTCGACGCTGACGTCGGCACCGAGCCGGGAGACGACATCACACAAAGCCAAGTGCGGGACCAGGGCGTGCTCGGCCGGCGGGGTCTCGGGGCTTTCCGGCAGCCGCGGATCCGTCAGCACCGCCCCCTTGGCAGCCTCCCGGTCCGGGCCGTCCGGTAGCTGGCCGCGCGGATCCCGCCGGCGAGGCCTCGGCGTAGACGAGTCCTGTGGCTCCAGCCAGCGATCATCGAGGGCCTGCTGTGAACGAGTCGATCGGCCCACCGGCGACGCGAATGGTTCAGACAATCAGCTATCGTTTAAGACATATATGTCTCAAACGATACGGAGTTGACTGATGGCTGTGAGTCGCGATCAGATCATCGTCGCCGCGATCCAGCACCTCAACCACGACCCGGCCGCGTCGATGGCCGACATCGCCGAGGCGACCGGAGTGAGCCGCGCCACCTTGCATCGGCACTTCACCGGTCGAGAAGAACTGCTGCTCGCACTCGGTCACCGCGCGCTGGATCGATGGGAGGAGGCCCAGTACAGGGCCGGGATCGAGCAGGCCGCCCGCTCCGTGGAGCCGGTGGTGATCACCACCGCTCTGAGGGAGATGCTGAGTGGACTGATCGGCGAGGCCGAGGAGTACAACTTCGCGCTCACCGACCTGGTGATGTCGGTGCCCGAGCTGCGAGAACGCGGTGACGAGTTGGAAGGCAGGGAGATCGCGCTCTACCAGGCGGCCCAGCGCGCCGGGGTCCTGCGGGCCGACCTGCCGGTGCGGTGGATCAGTAATACGGTGTACGGCCTGCTGCTCGCCGTACGGGAAAGCCTGAACCGGGGCGACGTCGCACGGCGCGACCTTCCCGGGATGCTGCACGAGACCTTCTTCCGCGGCGCCGGCGAGCACGATCCTCACCATGGCGGCGGTTCACAGGGTAAGGCCGGGGAATACGGGCCGCAGGGCGGGAGAAGGGCATGACGCGCACCTCCTACGCGCCGTCGACGGAGCCCGGTGTGTCGCGGCGGCGGCGCTGGGCCGGGCTGGCGGTACTGTCGGCGAGCCTGCTGCTGGTGGTCATGGACATGACCATCCTCAATGTCGCCCTGCCCGCGATCTCGGCCGACCTGCGTCCCGGTTCGGTCGAGTTGCTGTGGATGGTGGACGTCTACGCGCTGGTGCTGTCCGGTCTGCTGGTCACGGTGAGCGCGCTCGGTGACCGATGGGGCCGCAAAAGGATGCTGCTCACCGGCTTCTCACTGTTCGGGCTGGCCTCCACGGTGGTGCTCTGGGCCGACTCACCCGGCGAAGTGATCGCGGTGCGGGCGATGCTCGGCGTCGGCGGCGCCATGATCATGCCGTCCACGCTGTCGATGATCCGTACCCTGTTCACCGACCCCAGGGAGCGGGCGACCGCGCTGGGCGTCTGGGCCGCGATGGCCGCCCTGGGCGGCGCGCTCGGGCCGATTCTGGGCGGGTTGCTGCTGGAGCACTTCAGCTGGCACGCGGCGTTCCTGGTGAACGTTCCGGTGATGGCGGTGGCGATCGTCGCCGGTCTCTTCCTGCTCCCTGAGTCGCGCAACCCGCGCTCGGGCCGCTGGGACGTGTTCGCCACGGCGCTGTCGATCACCGGGATGGTCGCCCTGGTCTACTCGATCAAGCAGTTCGGTAAGGAGGGCCCGGCCGGCATCGGTCCGTGGCTCACCCTCGGCCTCGCCGTGGTGGTTCTCGCCTGGTTCGTCCGGCGCTGCCTGAACCGGTCCGACCCGCTGCTGGAAATTCGCCTGTTTCGCAGCCGGCCGTTCACCGCGGGCACGATCGCCGCGCTGAGCACGTCGATCGGGATGGCGGCGATGATGTTGCTGATGGCGCAGTGGATGCAGCTCGCAGGCGGCTACTCCCCGCTGGAGACCGGCGTGCGGCTGCTGCCGACCGCGCTGGGCGCGCTGGTGCTGTCGCCGCTGGCGCCCTCGCTGGCGGTGCGCGTCGGAACCCGCCCGGTACTGGCCGGAGGACTGGCGGTGGCCGGGCTGGGATTCGGCGTGCTGTACGCCGCGCCCGTCACCTATCCGTGGATCGCCGTGTCGCTGCTGCTGATCGGGCTGGGTATGGGCTCGCTGGCGATCGCCTCGGCGGTCATCATGGCCGGTGCGCCACCAGAGAAGGCGGGCAGCGCCGCCGCGATCGAGGAGACCAGCTACGAACTGGGCGGCGTACTCGGCGTCGCGGTGCTGGGCAGCGTCGCCGCGGCCGTGTACCGGGAGGCGCTGCCGGCCGCCGCGGGTGATGCCGCCCGCGAGTCGCTGGCCGCCGCGATCGAGGTCGCCCGCCAGACCGGAGCCACGGGAGCGCACCTGGCCCAGCAGGCCAAGGTGGCGTTCACCTCGTCGTTGGAGATGACCGGGCTGGCCGGGGGAGTGCTCATGCTCGCCGCCGCGCTCGCCGTCTGGTGGCTCGTTCCGCGCGACCTCGATGTCACCGCCGGGCACAACTGATCGCCACACGCCGCCGACCAGAGGTGACTTGTTCTTCGATCAGGCCGATGGGCGGCTCGGCCTCAACAACGAGGATCTGGACCTGGCAGGGCGCCGGGCGCGGGTGAAGGCCAAGGGTTCGCCACCACGCTCCCGGTGGGACTCACCCGCCGAGCCAGCCACACCGCCACACTGCCGCCGCCCGCCCCCACCTCCAGACACCGCCACCCCGGAGC
>NZ_JBEXUE010000591.1:0-5369 GCF_040614275.1 Streptosporangium sp. NPDC006013 | reverse complement strand
CGCACCACCGCGAGCACCTCGTGCCCGTTACGCCGAGCGTCCGACAACCGCTCCAGCACCAGCATGCCCACACCCTCGGACCAGCTGGTACCGTCCGCGGCGTCGGAGAACGCCTTGCACCGCCCATCGGCGGCCAGCCCGCCCTGCGCGCTGAACCCCATGAACCCCATCGGTGACGCCATCACCGTGATACCGCCGACCAGCGCCAAGCCGCACTCGCCCGACCGCAGTGCCTGCGCCGCCATGTGCATCGCCACCAGCGACGACGAACACGCCGTGTCCATCGTCACCGCCGGACCCTCCAGGCCCAGCGTGTAGGACAGCCGGCCCGACAGCACGCTGGCCGACATACCGGTGACGCCATGGCCTTGCACATCCGTCTGAGTACTTACGATCAGGCTCGTGTAATCCTGGCCGTTGGTGCCCACGAACACGCCGGTGTGGCTGCCCTTGAGCGAGAGCGGGTCGATCCCGGCCCCCTCGACCGCCTCCCACGTCGTCTCCAGGAGCAGCCGCTGCTGCGGGTCCATCGACAGCGCCTCACGCGGCGAGATCCCGAAGAACCCCGCATCAAACCCCGCCACATCCGCCAGGAACCCACCCTGAACATCAAGACCCATCCCGGACAACATCCCCAGATCCCAGCCCCGATCGGCTGGCACCGGCGAGATCGCGTCCTGCCCCTCGGCCAGCAACCGCCACAGATCCTCCGGCGAGTTCACCCCACCGGGGAACCGGCAGCTCATCCCCACGATCACCACCGGATCGTCCGCCGCCGACGCCCTCGGCCCGGCCACCACACCCGACCCGACGGCCTGGTCCTGCCGGCCCAGCAACTCCGACACCAGGAACCGCGCCAGCACAAGCGGCGTCGGATAGTCGAACACCAACGTCGCCGGCAACCGCAGGCCGGTGGCGATATTCAGCCGGTTACGCAGATCCACCGCCGTCAGGGAATCAAAGCCCAACTCGCGGAACTCACGTCCAGGCTGGACGTCCTCTCCCGAGGCGTGCCCCAGCACCACCGCCGCCTGCGCCCGCACCAACTCCACCACCAGCCGAACCTGCTCGGCCTCGTCCAACCCCGCCAACCGCCGCACCAGCTCCGAATCCCCACCCACCGAGGTGGAGACCGCCAGACGGCGGCCCGCGCGCACCAGACCCCGCATCAGATGCGGCAGTTCGGGGATCGTGCGCAGGACCGAGAGATCCAGCCGCATCACCACCACCGGCGAGTGACCCGTCGTGGCAGCTGACTCGAACGCCGCGAGCCCCTGCTCGGCCGACAGGGCCGGCATGCCGGCCCGCGCCATCCGCCGCATCTCGATCTCACCCAGCGTGCCGGTCATCCCCGCGTCCTGGGCCCAGGCACCCCACGCCAGTGACAACCCCGCCAGCCCCTCGGCCCGGCGCACCTGAGCCAGCGCGTCCAAGAACACATTCGCCGCCGCGTAGTTACCCTGACCAGGCGCTCCCACCACCCCCGCCATGGAGGAGAACAGCACGAACGCCGCCAGGTCCAGGCCCTGGGTCAGCTCGTGCAGATGCCAGGCCGCGTCGACCTTCGGCCGCAGCACGCTGTCCAGCCGCTCAGGCGTCAGCGACGGAATCGTGCCGTCATCCAGTACACCCGCAGTGTGAATAACCGCGGTCAGCGGATACCAGGCATCCACCCCGGCCAGCAGCGCCGCCACCTGATCCCGATCGGCCATGTCGCACGCCGCGATCGTGACCTCGACCCCATGCGCGATCAACTCGGCCTGCAACTCCACCGCACCCGGAGCATCCAGGCCCCGACGGCTGGTCAGCAACAGGTGCCGCACCCCCCGCTCGGCCACCACATGCCGCGCGAACAGCGCACCCAGACCACCGGTACCACCAGTGATCAACACCGTCCCATCCGGATTCCAGACCCGGCCGGCGTCATCACCGGAGTCGTCAGTGAGAACATCGGTCGAGACGTTGCCGGACACCGCCCGCACCAAGCGCGGGACCAGCACCTCGCCCCCACGCACCGCCGCCTGCGGCTCACCCGACGCCAACACCCCCGGCAGCACACCGAGCAAGGCCGACAGCGAGGCCCCGTCCTGGTCCATGTCGACCAGCAGGAACCGGCCCGGGTTCTCCGACTGCGCACTACGCACCAGCCCCCACACCGCCGCAGCCGCCAGATCCGCCACCACCTCGCCACCACCCGACGCGACCGCACCCCGAGTAACGAACACCAGCCGCGACTCGGCGAACCGATCATCGGCCAACCACCCCTGCAACAACTCCAGAACATGGGCGGTCAGCACATGCGCCGACCCCACCACCCCACCCACCGGATCCGAGACCACCTCCGCCAGCACCACACCCGGCACCACACCCGACTCCGCCAGCGACGACAGCTCCGCATGCACCTCCACCGCAAGGCCACCCGGCTCCCCGGCCGCCCGCAACGCGGAAACAACCCCCAACACATCCCCACCGAGCACCGCCACCGACGGCACCTGACCGGCCTCCGGCACAGCACCCGCAGGCGCCCACTCCACCCCGAACAACGACTCCCAACCCGCCCCAACACCCTCGGAGACCCTCAGCCGCTCGACCTCGACCGGCCGCAACACCACCGACCGCGCCGACACCACCGGCCCACCGGCCGCATCCACCGCGCTCAGCGACACCGCATCCGGCCCCGTCCTGACCAACCGCACCCGCAACACCGACGCCCCACCCGCGTGCAAACACACCTCACTCCACGAGGACGGCAACAAACCGCCCTCGGAATCGTCCAACCCGGCGAAGACCACCGCATGCAACGCCGCGTCCAGCAACGCCGGATGCACCCCGAACGACCCCGCACTCGACTGCGCCTGCTCGGGCAGGACGATCTCGGCGAACACCTCGCCGTCGGCACCGCGCCAGACCCCCCGCAGCCCCTGGAATGTCGGACCGTAGACGAAGCCGTCCTCGGCCAGCTCCTCGTACAACCCCTCCACCTCGATCGCGGACGCCCCGACCGGCGGCCACACCGCCGCATCAAACGACACGACCTCCGCCACCCCGGTCGCCAACGTGCCGGTGGCGTACCGCACCCACGCCACCTCCTCGGCCACCTCCGCCGAACGGGCGTAAATGCTCACACTCCGACGACCGGTCTCCTCCGGCGCACCCACCGCGATCTGAACCACGACCGCGTCACCCTCACCCAGCACCAACGGCGCGTCCAGGATCAACTCCTCGACCACCTCACAACCAACCTGGTCACCGGCACGCACCGCCAGCTCCACGAACGCCGAACCCGGCACCACCACCGAACCCGCCACCACATGATCGGCCAGCCACGGCTGCGACGAGAGCGACAACCGGCCCGTCAGCACCACCCCATCGGAATCGGCCAGCCCGACCGCGGCACCCAACAGCGGATGATCCGTCGCGGCCAACCCCGCCGCCGCCACATTCCCCGCACCCGAACCGGTGTTCTCAGGCCAGAACCGCTGGTGCTCGAAGGGATAGGTGGGCAGGTCGACCCGGCGCCCGCGTGGGAGCACCGTCTGCCAGTTCACCGGCACGCCGTGCACGTGCAGACGAGCCAGCGCCTCGGTAACGGCCTCGTGCTCGTTTCTGTCCCTGCGCAGTACCGGCACCAGCACCACATCCGGATCCGACCCGGAGAGCGGTTCCGCGTCCGAGCCGGACTTCGAGGCGGTCGGGCCCGGGTCCGCCTCCAGCGTGTCCTGGGCCATGGCGGTCAGCACCCCGTCAGGACCGAGCTCCAGATACGCCCGCACCCCCTGCGCCTGCAGCGTGCGCACCCCGTCGGCGAAACGCACCGCGCCACGCACCTGCTCCACCCAGTAGTCCGGCGAGCACAGCTGCTCGGCCGAGGCCGCCTGCCCGGTCAGCGTCGACACGATCGGGATCCTCGGCGCACCGTAGGTGAGCCCGCTCGCCAGGGCGCGGAAGTCCTCCAGCATCGGATCCATCAACGGCGAGTGGAACGCGTGCGACACCCGCAACCGCTTCGTCCGCACCCCCCGAGAATCCAACTCGGCGGCGACGGTCAGAACCGCCTCCTCCACCCCGGAGATCACCACCGACGTCGGACCGTTCACCGCCGCGACCGACACCTCACCCTCGCGCCCGGCCAGCAACTCGGCGACCTCCTCCTCAGAGGCCCGCACCGACACCATCGCCCCACCCGACGGCAACACCTGCATCAACCGCGCCCGCGCCGCCACCAGCGCACACGCGTCCTTCAGCGACAACACCCCCGCCACATGCGCCGCCGCGATCTCCCCGATCGAATGACCCGCCAGCACATCCGGCCGAACCCCCCACGACGACACCAGCCGGAACAACGCCGTCTCCACCGCGAACAACGCCGGCTGCGCCCACCCCGTCTGGTCAAGTGCCTCCGCCTCGACCGACCCCGCCTCGGCGAACAACACCTCACGCAGCGATCCATCGAACAGCGGGTCGAACTCGGCGATCACCGCGTCCAACGCCGCCGCGAACACCGGGAAACGGTCATACAACTCCCGGCCCATCCCCGCCCGCTGACTACCCTGACCGGTGAACAGGAACGCGAGCCTCGGCTCCGTCGCGGCCACCCCGCACACCACACCCACACTCGGCAGATCCTCGACCACACCCCGCAGACCGGCCAGCACACCCTCACGGTCGGCGGCCAGCACCACCGCCCGATGCTCGAACGCCGACCGCGTCGTCGCCAGCGAGAACGCGGCATCGACCAGACCCGGATCAGGCTGACCGACCAGGACCGACGCCAGCCGCCCGGCCTGCGCCCGCAACGCCTGACCGGTCTTCGCCGACACCAACACCGGCACCAGGCCCGCAGCCGGAACCTGGTCCTGCGGAATGTCCTCTCCATCCGGCGTTTCCGGCCCTTGCTCGAGAATCACGTGCGCATTGGTGCCGCTGATCCCGAACGACGACACACCCGCCCGACGCGGACGACCCGTCTCCGGCCACTCGACCTGCTCGGTCAGCAACTTCACCGCACCCGAGGCCCAGTCCACGTGCGACGACGGCGCGTCCACGTGCAACGTCCTGGGCAGCACCCCATGCCGCAAAGCCAGCACCATCTTGATCACACCCGCCACACCCGCTGCCGCCTGCGTGTGCCCCAGGTTCGACTTGATCGCCCCCAGCAGCAGCGGCCGACCCTCCGGCCGCTCCTTGCCGTACGTGGCCAGCAGCGCCTGCGCCTCGATCGGGTCACCCAGCGTCGTTCCCGTACCGTGCGCCTCCACCGCGTCCACCTCGGCCGGCGACAACCCCGCACCGGCCAGCGCCTGACGAATCACCCGCTGCTGCGAAGGACCATTCGGCGCCGTCAGGCCGTTGGAGGCACCATCCTGGTT
>NZ_JBEXUE010000590.1:0-5376 GCF_040614275.1 Streptosporangium sp. NPDC006013 | reverse complement strand
TCCTGTTCCCTGCACCACTCGTTGTCCTCTCCTTCTGCCTGCCGATGTTCCGTCGCGGGCCCTCGGCGCCTCATCGGCACCGACCCGGGCGCCGTAAAAGCGGCCGACACGCTCGGCCTCCCGCTCCAGCTCCTCGCTCCGGCCGGAATCGAGTTCGACGAACGACTCGACCTTGATCTCGACCTTGCCGCCCTTCTCCCTGCGTTCCCACATGCCGGACACGACCCCGTCGACGAGCATGATCTGGTGGGCGACCGCGCCCTCGTACCTGCCCCGGCCGTGCTCGAAGACGCGTCCGGCGGTGTCCTTGGGCACGACGACCTCCTTGGGACCGCTGCCCAGGACGTACGCCTCGTACTGCGGCAGCAGTCGCAGGCAGCTCGCCTGTGACGGCCAGCGGCTCTCGTCGGCGGCGAGGACGTACGCCTTGCGGCCCTCGACCTCGACCTGGACGATCTCGTCGCCGAGCGACTCCAGCGCCTCGCGTGCCTCGGGTGGCCTGAGCGCGAACCAGCGGGCCAGGTCCTGGTGGGTGGCGGGACCGTACGCGCGCAGGTAGCGGCGGATGATCTCCATCGCCGACTCCTCGGGGTCGGGCTGGTCGCCGAGCTCGACCTTCAGCCCCGCCCACCGGTCGGGCCTGACGTAGGTGACCTTGGCGCCCCGTACCGGCCCGAAGCAGAGCACGCCGAGGTAGGCCACCGGACGCAGCAGCTCGCCCCAGTTGGAGGCGAGCCTGTCCTTGGCCCAGGCGCCGACCCGGCCCGATACCTCCCCGGCCAGCTCCTCGCGGGTCAGGCACTCGCCGTCCAGTGCCTGGCGGACCGCGTCGACGAACGACTCGCCCTGTTTCGTGGTCAGCTCGTGGTGGGCGTGCCAGCTGCCCTTGGCACGCCAGTAGGGCTTCCAGCGCATGGCCGCCAGCCACAGGGCCAGCTCGTCGGCGGCGTGCACGTGCAGGGTGCCGCGCAGGCTGTAGGTCTTGACGAGGCGCTTGTCGTCGTACAGCTCCGCGCGGACCTGCTCGCGGGTGGCGTCCCTCACCCGTGACCCGATGGCCAGCTCGGCCGCGGCGGCGACCTGCGCCTGCACCCCGCACACGTCACGCACGGGTTTCCGCAGGTCGCCGGAGACGGGTTTCACGAGATGGTGGCGGGCCAGCCGCCGCGCGTGGACCTGATCCCAGGTGAGTGAGTTCATGGTCTCCGCTTCTACCCCATGGGGTGGAGCCGAACCTGGACGTGCTTGACACCGTTGATGACCGGGGAGCGCAGGTAGTCGGGCGGCCCGAGCAGTTCGGCCGCCGACACCGAGGTCGCGAGCTCGTCCAGGAAGACGGTGAGCTCCAGCTCGGCGAGCGCGGCGCCCAGGCAGAAGTGCGGCCCGGAGCCGAACGCGACGTGCCCGTTGCGTGAACTGCGGGGGCGTCCGACGTCGAACACCTCCGGCGCGTCGAACACCCGCTCGTCACGGTTGGCGGAGGTGTGCCAGATGACGACGTCCTGGCCCGGATGGATGGTCTTGCCGTGCAGCTCGGTCTCGCGGGTGGCGCGGCGCAGCACGTGGCGGCTGGGCGAGGTCCAGCGCAGCAGCTCGCCGACCGCGTTGGGCACCAGCTCGGGCTCCTTGCGCAGCCGCTCCCACTGGTCGGGGTGCTCCATGAGGGCCAGCAGCCCTCCGACCGCGGCGTGCCGGGTGGTCTCGTTGCCGCCGAGCATCAGCACGTCGAAGAAGAGCAGGCACTCCTCCTCGCTGAGCACCCCCGCGTCCTGGGAGCGGGCCAGCAGGCTGACGATGTCGTCGCCGGGCGAGGCGCGCCGCCGCTCCACCAGGCCCTGGCAGTAGAGCAGGAGCCGGCCGTGCGCCTGGGCGGCGTTGGCGCGCACGTCGGAGGTCAGCTGGTACTCGCTGTCGTGCGAGCCGAACGCGGTGGAGGTGAGGTTGAGCATCAGGTCCCAGTCCTGGCGCGGCACGTCCAGCAGCGCGGAGATGCCCGCGACCGGCAGAGCCGCCACGACCTCGGCGAAGTCGCACTCGCCCCGCTCCAGCGCGTCGGCGAACACGTCCCTGACGACCGAGCGCAGGTACGGCTCCAGGGCGGCGATGGCCCGGGGCGTGAAGCACTTGTTGACCAGCTTGCGCAGCTCGGTGTGGCGGGGCGGATCGGTCGTGTTGATCATCTTTCCGGATCCCTGGTCACCGGTGTTGCGGTGCGGGCCGAGGGTGTTGGTCTGGTTGGAACTGAAGGTCCGGGGGTCCTTCTGCACCTTCACGCAGTCCTCGTAGCGGGTGACCGACCAGAAGCCCGGCTCCCTGCCCTCGGGGTTCCAGTACAGCGGGTCGTGGTCGCGCAGCCGGCGGAAGACCTCGTGGGGTCTGTCTCCGACGTGCAGATCGGCGTCGGCCAGATCGACATCGGTCATTTACGAACCTCCCATTCCTCAGAGAAATTTCCGGCAGATGTCATCTCGCCGGCGGGATGGCACTGATTTAAGCGGCGGGATGGTCCGATTAAGGCGAAGGCGGGATTATAAGCCGCCCACCGGAGGGCCGCCCGGGCGTTTTTCCGCGTTTCCGATGACGTGGTTATCGTCCTCCCATGGTGCTACGTGTCAAGCTCGTCCTGTCGTTGCTCACGGCCGCCGCCCTGGTGGGAGGCGCTTCCCCACCGGTGGAGCAGCCTGTCGCGGTGCGGGCCCCCGGGCCGTTCACGATGCGGGACTTCCTGACCACGAAGAAACTCGGTCAGGTCGTCCCGTCCCCCGACGGTAAATCAGTGGCGGCGGTCGTGAAACGTGGTCCGAGCGAGTCGAGCAGATATGGCGCATCATTTGTCGATGGAAACGAGCGCGCCGACATCTGGATAGCGGACGGCGCGGGACCGGCCCGTGACGTGACGCACGGGGCGAAGGACGGCACCGGTCACTACAACCCGGTCTGGTCGCCCGACGGGCGCATGCTGGCCTTCGCCTCCACCCGGGGCGGCGACGACGTGTTCCTGCACGTGTGGGACCGTGAGAGCGGCGAGATCCGCAAACTGACCCCGCGCGGGGTGCAGACGATGACGAACGCCTCCGGCTACCTGATCCAGTGGCTGGACTCCCGGCGGGTGATCGCGCCGATGGTGAACCCCGGCCGCCGGTCGCTGGAGTACGGGCAGTGGCTGGAGGCTCAGCGTGCCGCCCCGAAGGAGTGGGCCAAGGTCGAGCGCGGCAAGGAGAACACCGCCTCCGTGCTCGACAGCTCCACCGCCGGCAGGGCGGACACGCTGGACGAGGAGATCGCCGTCATCGACGCCGTCACCGGCAAGATCACCTCAGCGGGGCCGGCCCGCACCTACACGGCGGGCAACCTGGTCGCCGACCCGACCGGGCGGCGCATCGCCCGGGTGGACGACCTCGGCCCCACCCCCGCACGCGCCGGACAGCTCAAGCGCGTCCTGGAACGGCGTACCCGGCTGGCGATCGCCTCCGCCGCCGGCGGGCAGCCACGCGTGGTGACCGAGGTGCCGAGTCCCTCGGTCACCGTGCAGCCCCGCTGGGCCGCCGACGGCGCCAACCTGCTGGTCGTCGGCAAGGCCACGCCGAAGACGCCCGACCCGTTCACCGCCTACCTGGTGCCCGCCGCCGGCGGGAAGGCCGCACCGCTGGCCGCCGACCGGCTGGTGGCCACCGGCCTGCTCTGGGGCGCGGGCACCCCGCTGGTGCGCGGTACGCAGGTCGCCGATGCCGCCGATCCGGCGGCCCGCCAGGACTGGTGGGCGTTCGACCCGGCCGATCCCGCCGCCAAGCCGCGCGACCTGACCTCGCGGTTCAAGGTCCCCCCGCTGGAGCTGGTGCCGGTGGCCGGCGGCGTGCTGGGCGTGGCCGACGGGCGCGCCTGGTTGATCGACCCGCGTACCGGGCAGGCCCGCGACCTGAAGGCCACCGGTGCCGCCCCGCTGGCGGAGCTGGCCTGGCCGCTGGACGACGGTGTCAGGCGCAACGGCGTACGCCCCACCGACCGGGGCGGCGCCGAACCGGCCAACCCCCGGCTCGACCGCGACTTCCCCCTGGTGCTGGCGCGTGACACCAAAGGCGGCCTGTACGAGCTGGCGCCCGGCGCCGCACCGGTGCTGACCCCGCTCCCGGCGCCGCACCCCGAAGCGGGCGTCGCCGGGTACTCCCCCGCCAACCGCACCGCGGTCTTCGGCGCGGGCGGCGACCAGGGCACCGCGCTGTGGACCACGCACGCCGGCCGCCACACCCAGCGGATCTCGCTGAACGGCCATCTCGCCCAGGTGCTCCCCCCGCAACGCAGGCTCGTCACCTACAAGGGCGCGGACGGGGAGAAGCTGACCGGCGCGCTGCTGCTGCCACCGGGCCACCGTGACGGGCAGCGTCACCCGCTCGTGGTCAACGTGTACGGCACCCGGATCGTCTCGACCCTGGAGGACGTGCCGGAGTTCCAGGTCAACAACCCGAGCTACCTGACCCTGCAGTTCCTGGCCGCAGGCGGCTACGCCGTGCTCGTCCCGTCGATCCCCCGCCCCGAGGGCAAGGCGGCGGCCGAGCCGATGACCTGGCCCACCAAGCCGATCATGAACGCGGTGGACGCCGCGATCGACTCGGGGGTGGCCGATTCCAAGCGGCTGGCGGTGATGGGGCACTCCTTCGGCTCCTACAACGTGCACAGCCTCGTCACCCGGACCGACCGGTTCGAGGCGGCGATCGCGATCTCCGGCTTCTCCGACGTGATCAGCAGCTACGGCGTGTTCGACTCCCGCTTCCGCTACACGCCGCGCGCGCAGGAATGGTTCGCGCCGGCCTACATCGAGGACCCGGCCTTCGAGTTCGGGCTGGGCAGGCCCCCGTGGGAGGACCCACAGCGGTACGTGCGCAACAGCCCGCTGCTGCACGCGGGCAAGATCAAGACCCCGGTGCTCATGCTGCACGGCGAGCGTGACTACCTGACCCACACCGGCTCCGAGGAGATGTACACGGCGCTGGCCAGGCAGGCCAAGAAGGTGCGGCTGGTCAGCTACTGGGGCGAGGCACACATGCCGTACTCGATGGTCTCGCCCGCGAACTTCCAGAGCATGATCGAACAGGAGCTGGACTGGCTCCGGCTGAACCTGCCCGGGAGCGAGCGGTGAGGCTCTTCTCGCCCGTCCAGGAGCGGGCCTGGCTGGAACATCTGCTCGGCGATGTCGCGCCCGGTGGGATCTCCCTGCGGCTGCGGCTGACCGGCCCCCTCGACGAGGCGGCACTGGGCGCGGCGCTCGGCGACCTGGCCGCAGTGGCCAGGAAGGCGGTGATGCCCATCTCGCCGGTCCTGGCGAAGGTGAGCGCGACCTTCGCCCAGGTTCCGTTGGTGATGAACATCTTGCCGCCGCTG
>NZ_JBEXUE010000589.1:0-5396 GCF_040614275.1 Streptosporangium sp. NPDC006013 | reverse complement strand
CGCCGCAGGCGGCGAGCCCGAGCGAGAGCAGACCGGCCACGACCGCGGTCGAGGCGGACCTTCGCGAAACAGTGAACATAAGCGCTTCCTCAGGAAGTCGGCGGCAGGCAGGCTCCTGCTGAAAAACGATTTAACAAGTTGAGCTGGACAGTAGAACCAAGCTCCCGGGGTGTCAATGGCACATGAACACGCTGTTTCCGTAGCGTTACACGGCACCTGCCCCGATGATCTCGGCGCTCCCCCGCCCGCGCGGGCGGTCACAGCAGAGCATCCAGGACCGTCATCTGTTACCACGTTTTAAACATTCCGGCACCTGGTGGGTCCCCTGCGACGAACGGCCTCCCGGACCGCGAGTGCGGTCCGGGGGAGGACACGAGGTGCCTGGTCGCTCTACTGGTGACGATCACTACTTTGTCGACGAAGTCGAAGTGACTTCCGCAACTCAGACATGTGCGCCTCCTCTCACCGAAGGCGTCGTACCTGCTGCGCCTGCCGATCCCCATCGCGCTTGCGCCGAGATCTCGCGGATCCGTGCCGCCAGAACGACTCGATGGCGCTCTCCAACGCCATTTCCGGCGTGGCCCCCTTTGCGCCTGCCCTTGGCCGGATAACCGCTGGCTCCCCTGCTCGACATCGCCATATTCTAAAATGATCATTTTCTACGAGGATGTCCCCCAACCCCGTCATAAGGACAACAGATTCCATGAGGCGATGGATTGCTCCGATGGCCGTGTCACTGCTCACGCCCATGTTGGTCTTCGCTGACTCCGCCTCCGCGCGAGCGGCCCCCACCGACCCGGTGACCGCGTTGAAGCGGCAGTTCCGGAGTGGTCACGGTGTCAAGGTAAGCGAGACCACCCGAATCGATTTCGGCGAAGGGGAGCCGATCACGACCAGACGTCACGGCAGGCTGCAGTTCGGCCCCTCCGGGCTGATCGCCCGCGACACCACCCAGCGTGTCGTGACCGACACCGCCATCGTGTCTCCGCAGCGCACGATCATCATCGACGGCCAGCGCTACCTCTCCGGCGGAAGCTACGACCTCGTGGAGTTGCCCGAGGGCAAGGAGTGGGTCCGGAGTGCGAAGGAACCGCAGGCCATCGGAGCGGCGTACGGCGATGAGACGCTCAACCTGTTCGAGTTGGTCACGCTCAAGACACTGCTGCGGAGTTCGGCCAGGAGCCGTTCCGCCAGTCTGACCAGCTATCGGGGCAGCATCTCTTATAGCGAGCTGTACAGGCTCTCCAGGTCCTTTCGGAACCTGACCTCCAGACCGACTGGCGACTTCGCCAGGATTCGAATCGGCTGGCGGCTCTGGACGGACGGCACAGGCCTCGTGAACCGGGTGGTCACCAAAACCGAATATCCCAAGAAGTGGTCACTGACCATGAAAAGCGACACCCGTTACACCGGCTGGGGATCCCGGATGACCATCGCTCCTCCACCCCCCGGCCAGATCGTCGACGAAAAGGACCTCAAGAGCGGCCCCGGACTGGAAGAAGCTCTGGCCGAACGCTGACGAGCGCGCGGCCGCGCGGGAGAGAGCCAGAGGGAAAGACGACCCCATGAGCTGTTTCACCTGCCGTCTCTGACATATCACCCATATCAGGAAGGGCTTTCCGGCTACGCTTGGACCGTGCCCGTCTACGTGGCCGTGGATCTCGGAGCTGAGAGCGGCCGGGTGCTGACCGGCGAATTCGATGGTGAACGGCTCGCGGTGCGGGAGGTGCACCGCTTCGCCAACCGGCCGGTCCGCGTCCTCGACGGCCTCTACTGGGACGTGCTCGGGCTGCTCGCACAGACGCGCGGAGGCATCGCGCTGGCCGCCGCCCGCGGTCGTGTCACCAGCGTGGGCGTGGACGCCTGGGGCGGCGACTTCGCCCTCCTCGACCGTGACGGGCGACTGCTGGCCAACCCCCGCCACCACCTCGATCCCTACACCTCCGGCCTGGCTGGCCTCGTCTCCTGGCAGGACCACTACGAGCTGACCGGCATCCGCCCCGGGCCCGGCACCACGGCCTGCCAGTTGCTGGCGCACGCCGGATCGCCGCTTCTGGAGGCGGCCGACCACCTGGCGATGGTGCCGGACCTGTTCACCCTCTGGCTGAGCGGTGAGATGGTCACCGAGCGGACGATCGCGAGCACCAGCCAGCTGCTGGACGTCAGGACCGGCCGCTGGGCGAGCAGCCTTGTCACCCGCCTGGGCCTGCCCCGCCACCTGTTCGCCCACCGGCTCACCGAGCCGGGCACGGTCGCGGGACCACTGCGGGAGAAGGGCGGGGACGGCCCGGGTGGAGTCGTGGTCGTCGCGGTGGCCGGACACGACTCCGCCTCCGCTGCGGTGGCGCTGCCCGTCTCGTCCGGCTCTGTCGGCTACGTCTCCTGCGGCACCCGCTCGCTGGCGGGACTGGAGCTCGACGCCCCGGTCACGAGCCGGGCGGCCAGGCTCGCGGGCTTCAGCAACGAGGGCGGCGTCATGGGGACCGTGCGATTCACCCGCGCCCTCAACGGCCTGCTGCTGCTCCAGGAGTGCCGCAGATCCTGGGGCGTGCGCACCTCGTACGCGGACCTGGTCGCCGAGGCCGCCGCCACGCCCGCCTTCGGGCCGCTGATCGACCCCGGCCACCCGTGGTTTCTCGAACCCGGCGACATGCCGGCGAGGATCGCGGCCTACTGCCACTCGACCGGGCAGGCGCCGCCCGCCGGCCGCGCGGAGACGGTGCGCTGCGTCCTGGAGAGTCTCGCCTGCTCCTACCGTTGGGCCCTGGAGCAGGCCGAGTTCCTCAGCGACCGGCGGGTGGAGGCCGTGCACCTCGTGGGGGCCGGGGCCTCCAGCGAGACGCTGTGCCGGCTCGTCGCCGACTTCGCCGGACGGCCCGTGCTGGCCGGTCCCGTGGAGGCGACCGCCGTGGGAAACCTGCTCATCCAGGCCATGGCCGACGGCCGCATCGGCTCCCTCACCGAACTGCGCGAGGTGGTCCGCCGCTCGTTCCGGCCCCGGCCGTTCCCACCCGGCCGCGAACGGGAGCCGTACGAGATCGCCTACTCCCGATACCGGCAGCTCACCGGGATAGACAGATTCCACGTCGACGCGGAACCCGGGCTGAGCGTCGGCACCGAGCACTGACCCGGGAGCAGCCGATCCCAGCGGTTTCTCACCCCCGTCCGGCGAGCGGTAACCTACCTGCCCCGACACCTGCGTACCTGAGTAGTCGGCTCCGGAAGTCCTCCGGGGGGGTTGGCGTGACGGGTGGTCGCGTGGCCCGAGGTACTCAGGCGTGCAGACCGCTGAAGGGATGCGATCACTACGGTCTTAGCGGGATAGTCCCAGCTTGCCCGCCCGCAGCCCGGCCTGGAAGCGGGAGTCGGCCTCGAGCTTGGCCATCAGCTCAGCCACGCGCCGCCGATAGGTGCGTAGCGAGACGCCGAGCCGTCTGGCCGCCGATTCGTCGGTGAGTCCCGAACCGAGGGCTTCGAGGATCATGCGGCTGTCGGCATCGAGGTGGGGGATGTCGCTGCGCAGACAGGTGTCGAGATCGACGGCGGTGTCCCAGACCGCCCGGAACAGCGAGTGGACGCCGTCGACCAGGATCTGCGACGTCGTCACGGTGTACTCGCGGCCGGTGGGTGTCTCCCGGCCGGCAAGGATCATCACCCGCCGGTCGATGAGGATGGTCTCGTGCGGCAGTTGGGAGCCGCCTATCCGAACGAGAGCGCCCTTGCTCTGCAGCAGCCGCAGGTGCGCCCGGGCCTCCTCGTCGGCGAGCGCGACCGGGCTGAGCAGCTTTCGAGAGGTGAAGCCCGAGGCATCCGCAGTACCCATCCGGTTCCGGATCGCGGCCCTGGCCTCCGGCTGCGACCAGGTCTTGAGGTCCCGGGCGGCGCAGAGGAACTCGGTCTGCGCGGACTCGAAGAGATGACCGGCACGCGCGATCAACTCTGCGTCCCCTCGCACTGAGAACACCTGTTCGTTCCGCATCCCGCCAGTCTGGCAGCAAGCTGCCACGAGCTCGCTGGGCGTCGTGGCGGCGGACACGATGAGCCTCGTGACGATCGAGACCTTCTCCCTCGGCGGAGACCTGACCATCAACCGGCTCGGCTTCGGCGCGATGCGCCTGGCGATGGGCACCTTCGACGGCCCGCCGCGAGCTCCTGAGAGTGGCATCGCCGTGCTCCGGCGCGCCGTGGAGCTGGGCGTGAACCACATCGACACGGCGGGCTTCTACGGCAGGGGAGCGGTGCGGGCCAACGAATTGATCCGTACGGCGTTGACCCCCTACCGTGACGATCTGGTGATCGCCACGAAGGTCGGGCCACTGCCCGGACCAACCGGTGTGCCGAGCGAGCAGGTGCCGCCTGATCAGTTGCGCGGCCTGGTCGAGGCGGATCTGCGCTCTCTCGGCCTGGACCGGCTCGACCTGGTTTATCTACGGGTCGGTGGGATGACCGGACCAGGGGGCGAATCGATCGCCGAACGGTTCGCGGTGCTGGCCGAGCTCCGCGCGGAGGGGCTGATCCGGCACCTGGGCGTCAGCAACGTCGACGCCGCGCAGCTCGCCGAGGCCCGGGCGATCGCGCCCGTCGCGGCGGTGCAGAACCGGCACACCGGTGACATGGGACTGCTGGCGGAATGCGAGGAAGCGGGCATCGCGTACGTGCCGTACTTCCCCCTCGGCGGTGGCGGCCCGCTCGACGCCGACCGGCTCGGCAAGGTCGCAGCACGCCTGGGCGCGACCACAGCGCAGGTCCAGATCGCATCGCTGCTGGCGAAGTCGCCGTCGGTGCTTGCGATTCCGGGCACCGGTTCTCTCGATCACCTGGAGGAGAACCTCGCGGCGCACGATCTCAGCCTCGGTGACGAGGACCTGTCTGACCTGCGAGGCTAACCGATCCCGTGCCCGTTGCTAAGGTTTCCTCCGTGAGAGCGTTCGTCGTGACCGGGCCTCGCCGCTTCTCCGTGTGGGACGTCGAGCCACCGGCCCCCGGCCCCGGGCAGGTCGTCGTCGACGTGGAGCGGGCCGGGGTGTGTGGCACCGACATGGAGTTCTTCAGCGGGGAGATGGCCTACCTCAACGAGGATCACGCCCGCTACCCCATCCGACTCGGCCACGAGTGGTGCGGGAGGGTCTCCTCGGTCGGCGAGGGCGTCGAAGACGGCTGGATCGGCACCCGGGTCACCGGTGACACCATGCTCGGCTGCGGACGGTGCCGCCGCTGCCTGGGCGGGCTGCAACACGTGTGCGAGGACCGCTTCGAGATCGGCATCCGCGGCGGGTGGCCCGGCGCTCTGGCCGAGCAGCTGCCGGTCGTCCTCGCCCCGATGGCCGGGATAACCAACACGGCGTTCCGCGCCCTCTGCCGGGAACAGGGCGGCGGTCTGTTCGTCTGCGAAATGA